>DASWRZ010000505.1:0-14082 GCA_036402935.1 Actinoplanes sp. | reverse complement strand
CATTTCACCGAGATGGAGTACGAGATCCCGCGCGCCGCCCTCCCGGAAGTGCTCTCGGCCCTCCCCCGGATCATCGACGGCCTGCCGTTCCGGGTGCAGTTCCCGGTCGAGGTGCGCTTCACCGGCCCCGACGACATCTGGATGTCGCACGGCTACGGCCGCGACTCGGCCTACGTAGCCGTCCACCAGTTCATCGGCAACGAGTACGAGCCCTACTTCCGAGCGGTCGAAGCGGTCTGCCGGCCACTGGGCGGACGGCCGCATTGGGGCAAGCTCCACTACCGTACGGCCGAGGACCTGCGCCCCGCGTACGAGAAGTTCGACGACTTCGTGGCCGTGCGGGACCGGCTCGACCCGGCCCGGGTCTTCGCGAACGACTACCTGGACCGGGTGCTCGGGTCGTAACTACTCCGCGGTGGCCGACGCCTTGGCGGGAGCGGCCTTCTTGGCGGCCGCCTTCTTCGCCGGCGTGGCCTTCTTGGCCGCAGCCGCCTTCTTGGCCGGGGCCTTCTTGGCCGGAGCCTTCTTCGCGGCGGTCTTCTTGGCCGGCTCCTCGCCCGAGGCGGCCTTGGCCGCCTTCTTGGCCGGAGCGGCCTTCTTCGTGCTCGGGTTGGCCCGCTTGTTGGCGAGCATCTCCGAGGCCTGCTCGGGCGTGATCTCCTCGGGCGTCTGACCGCGGCGTAGCGTCGCGTTGGTCTCGCCGTCGGTCACGTAGGCACCGAAGCGGCCGTCCTTGATGACCATCGGCTTCTTGCTCACCGGGTCGAGCCCCAGCTCCTTGAGCGGCGGCTTGGCCGTACGCGCCTGCCGCGTCTTGGGCTGGGCCAGCACCTCGAGCGCCTGCTCCAGGGTGATCGTGAACAGCTCGTCCTCGCTGCCCAGCGACCGGGAGTCGGTGCCGCGCTTCACGTACGCGCCGTAGCGGCCGTTCTGCGCGGTGATCTCGACGCCCTCCGGGTCCTTGCCCACCAACCGCGGCAGGGTCAGCAGCTTGAGCGCCTGCTCGAGCGTGAGCGTCTGCGGCGTCTGGCTCTTGAACAGCGACGCCGTGCGGTCGCCGCTCTGCACGTACGGCCCGTAGCGGCCGGACTTGACCAGCACCGGCTCGCCGGTGACCGGGTCGTCACCGAGCGACTTGTCGCCGCCGCCGGACGCGAACAGCTCCTCGACCTTTTCCCGCGTGAGCTCGTCGGGCGCGACGCCGTCGGGGATCGACACCCGGTTGCCGGGGTCGTCCTCGGGCGCGTCCTTCAGGCGGCGCTGGAGGTAGGGGCCGAAGCGGCCGACCCGGACGGCGATCGGCTCGCCGTTCTCGTCGTCGAAGAGGAAGATCGAGTTGACCACGCGCGCGTCGATCGCGCTGAGGTTTTCCGTCACCATCTTCTTCAGTCCGCCGGCGTTGGCGATCGTGTCTTCGGCGCCCGGCTTCTGGCTGCCGAAGTAGAAAGAGGTGAGGAAGTCGAGCGCCGCGTGGTCGCCGCCGGCGATGTCGTCGAGCTGGCTCTCCATCGACGCGGTGAAGTTGTAGTCCACCAGCCGCGGGTAGTGGCCCTCGAGCAGGCCGACCACGGCGAACGCCAGGAACGACGGGATCAGGGCCTGGCCGCGCTTCTCGACGTACCCGCGGTCCTGGATCGTCCGCATGATCGACTCGTAGGTCGACGGCCGGCCGATGCCGAGCTCCTCCAGCGCCTTGACCAGCGACGCCTCGGTGTAGCGGGCCGGCGGCGTGGTGTGGTGGCCGACCGCGGCCAGTTCCTCGGCGGTCAGCGGCTGGTCCTTGACCAGGGTCGGCAGGCGACGCTCGGCGTCCTCGGCCTCGGCGTTCTCGTCGTCCGACGACTCCACGTACGCCCGGAGGAAGCCGGGGTCGGTGATCGTCTTACCGGTCGCGCCGAAGTCGACCTCTTCGTTGGCGGTGGAGATCGCCCGGATGCGGACGCTCACCGAGTTGCCGACCGCGTCGGTCATCTGCGAGGCGATCGTGCGCCGCCAGATGAGCTCGTAGAGCCGGAACTCGTCGGGCTTGAGCTCCTTGGCGACCTCGCCCGGCGTCCGGAAGTTGTCGCCGGCCGGCCGGATCGCCTCGTGCGCCTCCTGGGCGTTCTTGACCTTGCCCGTGTAGCGGCGCGGCTGCGGCGGCACGTTGGCCTGGCCGTACAGCTCGGCGATCTGCCGGCGGGCGGCGGTCAGAGCCGTCTCGGACAGGTTGACCGAGTCGGTACGCATGTACGTGATGTAGCCGCTCTCGTAGAGCGTCTGGGCGGTGCGCATCGTCTGCGACGCGGAGAAGCGCAGCTTGCGGGCCGCCTCCTGCTGCAGCGTCGAGGTGATGAACGGCGCGTACGGCCGGCGGCGGTAGGGCTTCTCCTCGACCCGGGTGACCGTGAACGGGCGGTCTTCGAGGCGAGCGGCGAGGCCACGAGCGCCGTCGCCGTCGAGGTGCACGACCGCGGCGCCCGGACGGACCTGGCCGGTGGTCGGCTCGAAGTCCTTACCGGTGGCGATGCGGTCGCCGTCGAGCGCGATCAGCGTGGCCTGGAAGTTGCGCGGCCCCTCGACCTTTCCTTGAACGGCCAGGGTGGCGAGGATGTCCCAGTATTCGGCGGTGCGGAACGCCATGCGCTGGCGCTCCCGCTCGACCACGATGCGCGTGGCGACCGACTGCACACGGCCGGCCGAGAGCTTCGGGCCCACCTTCTTCCACAGGACCGGGCTGACCTCGTAGCCGTAGAGCCGGTCGAGGATGCGGCGGGCCTCCTGGGCGTCGACCAGGTCGCGGTCGATCTCGCGCGGGTTGGCCACCGCGGCCTGGATCGCCGGCTTGGTGATCTCGTGGAAGACCATCCGGTGGACCGGAACCTTGGGCTTGATCGTCTCGACCAGGTGCCAGGCGATGGCCTCGCCCTCGCGGTCCTCATCCGTGGCGAGGAAGATCTCGTCGACCTCTTTGGCCAGGCTCTTCAGCTTGTCGATCTGGCCCTTGCGGTTGGACGAGACCACGTAGAGCGGCTGGAAGCCGTTGTCGACGTCGACCCCGAGGCGCGCCCACGACTCGCCGGCGTACTTGGCGGGCACCTCGTCGGCATTCTTCGGCAGGTCACGGACATGGCCGAAGGAGGCCTCGACAAAATAGTCAGGCCCCAGATAACCGGCGATCGTCTTGGCCTTCGACGGAGACTCGACGATGACCAAACGGATCGTCCTGGTGTCACTCGGCACGGCACTCCCACACTTCGCACTAGCATTCCGCCATTCGGATCGGCGGAGCACAGACTTTCAACGTAACGCGCCGGACGAGCACACATTCCCGCAGCACCTGCAAGCCGGATGGTAACGGCCCGGCCACCGCATGCGTCCGACGGCGACACCGTACACCGGGAACATGCCGTTGTGTCGCACACAATCCAGGAAGATCACGCACCGGCGCCGTCCGGCCACAACTCCGGCGGTGCCGCGGCGGGGCGATCACCGACCAGTTCGGCGAGGCGTGTCAAACGCCGCCGACCTGCGATGACATAGTGGCTGCCGTCCTCGGAGAGGCGGCCGGCCAGGCCGGCGCGGACCAGCGCGGCATCGATTGCCCGAAGTTCCTCCGGATTGTGTTTCGCCGGTCCGAGACCAAGGGCATACCCGCCGGGGACCGGTTCACCCGCCGCGGCGACCCAGAGACGCAGGCGGGGGCCGCTGAGGAAGAGCTGGGCGGCCGCGTCGGGCCAGGCCCGGGCGAGAGGGTTCAGCCGGCTGGAATAGGCCGTGACGACCTCGAAACGCGGTTTCGGGGACGGTTCGGGTAGTTCCGGGCCTTCCGCCCCTTCTTCGGCAGTGTCCGCCGCTGCGCCGGCCGCGTCGGCTGGTCGGCCCACCGACGTGGCCGCCGCGTCGGCTGGTCGGCCCACCGACGCGGCTGCCGCGTCGGCTGGTCGGCCTACCGACGCGGCTGCCGCGTCGGCGGACGCGGGCGGCTGTGTCGGCGTGTCGGGGTCGGGGTCGGGGTCGGGGACGGGGACGAAATCGACGTCGGACGGGAGGTCGGGGACCGGGTCGGCGTCGGGGTCGAAGGTCGCGGCCACCGGCGGCGTGCGGACGGAGGCCTCTCTATCTACCCGCGGTTCCGACGGCCGGAATGCGTCGGGCTCATCGCGTACCTCTTGATGCCAGTTGACCACCAAGCCGCGGCTGACCAGTTCCGTGACCAACGCATGCACCCGCCAGGCGGCATCGACCGTGACCGACACGCGGGCCGTGCCACCCATCCGGCCGATCCGGCCGGGGCCGGCGAGGAGGCCGGCGAGATCGGCCGGTGAGGGTTCCGTGGTCTCCGCACCGAAGATCGAGAGTTGGCGGCCGACATCACCGGGCGTAGCGGGCAGCCGCGGGCCGATCCGGGTCTTGACAGGCTTGATCGGCGCGGGGAGCACCTCGCGCGGGATCAGCGGCCAGCCGGTCTCGCTCATCTCATCGAGGCCGGCTCATCGGCATTCCGGCACTTCGTCGAAGGCCTCCTGCAGCTCGGTCGACTTGAGGCTGCTGGTGTCGAGGCTGCTGGCCTGATAGTCCTGGTTGAGCTGGGTGACGACCTTGGCGACCTGGTCGTAGAAGCCCTCGGCCGGGGTGATCGCGAGCGCGCCGATGCCGGTGCGGGCACGCCCGTAGGCGTCGCGCATCCTGGCCAGCGAGGTGACGAACCCGTCGGCGATCTTCTTGCCGTCGGTAACGTCCGGGTCGCCCGCCTTGGCCACGCCGGCACGCGCCTTCTCGCTCGCGTCGCGGGCGCCGCCGAAGAGCGTCATCAGGTTTTCTTTCGCCTGGCCGGGGGTGGTGCGGGTGGTCATCTGCTGCTGGGTGCGGGTGGTCAGCGAGCCGATCTCGGTGCGCCAGGGCGCCAGCGTCCGGCAGACCTGGGAGGCCCAGGCGCGCGGGTCGTGCGAGCCGGCGCAGGCGCCGAGCGGCGCGGCGAGCGCGAGCAGCATCAGCAGGACGAGGGGGCGTGCCGGGCGCATGGAAGCAGGGTACGGGTGCCCACCGACAAACTCGTTGACGGCAGAGGGCACCCGGCCAGAACCGGGTGCCCTCCACATGAGTCGATCAGGCGCTGACGCGCTCGCTGGGCGTGTTGTCGCCGGCCGGGGCGGCCGGGGCGTCGTCACCCATCGAGATCGGCTTGCGCTTGCTCCACACGATCGCGCCGATGATGATCGCCGCGGCCACGAGCGAGATGATCAGCCGCAGCGGGGTGTTCTGGTCCTTGCCGATGCTCCACGTCACGACGGCCGGGGCGATCAGCAGCGACACCAGGTTCATCACCTTGAGCAGCGGGTTGATGGCCGGGCCGGCGGTGTCCTTGAACGGGTCACCGACGGTGTCGCCGATGACCGTCGCGGCGTGCGCCTCGGAGCCCTTGCCGCCGTACGAGCCGTCCTCGACCAGCTTCTTGGCGTTGTCCCACGCGCCACCGGAGTTGGCCAGGAAGACCGCCATCAGCGTGCCCGCGCCGATCGCGCCGGCCAGGTAGGCCGCCAGGGCGCCCGCGCCGAGGCCGAAGCCGACCGCGATCGGGGCCAGGATGGCCAGCAGACCCGGGGTGAGCAGCTCGCGCTGCGCGTCGCGGGTGCAGATGTCGACAACCCGGCCGTACTCGGGCCGCTCGGTGCGGTCCATGATGCCCGGGTGCTCGCGGAACTGGCGCCGGACCTCCATCACGACCGCGCCCGCCGAGCGGGACACCGCGTTGATCGCGAGGCCGGAGAAGAGGAACACCACGGCCGCGCCGGCCAGCAGGCCGACGATGCTGCGCGGGCTGGCGATGTTGAGCAGCCCCAGGATCTCGTTGCCGACGTTGGCGACGCCGGCGTCGGTCATCGAGCTGGCCAGGCTGTTGGTGTACGAGCCGAACAGCGCGGTGGCGGCCAGCACGGCCGTCGCGATCGCGATGCCCTTGGTGATCGCCTTGGTGGTGTTGCCGACCGCGTCGAGCTCGGTCAGGATCCGCGCGCCCTTCTCGTCGACGTCGCCGGACATCTCGGCGATGCCCTGCGCGTTGTCGGAGATCGGGCCGAAGGTGTCCATGGCGACGATGACGCCGACCGTGGTCAGCAGGCCGGTGCCGGCCAGCGCGACCGCGAACAGCGACAGGGTCAGCGACGAGCCGCCGAGCAGGAACGCGCCGTAGACACCGGCGCCGATCAGGAGAGCCGAGTAGACGGCCGACTCGAGGCCGACGCTGATGCCGGCCAGCACCACGGTCGCCGCGCCGGTCTGCGAGGACTTGCCGATGTCCTGCACCGGACGCCGGTTGGTCTCGGTGAAGTAGCCGGTCAGGGCCTGGATGGCCGCGGCCAGCACGATGCCGATCACGACCGCGCCGATCGCCACCCACCGCGGGTCGCGGCCGCTGGCGATGATGTCCTGCGAGATGCCGCTGTCCTTGAAGCCGGCGAAGCTCGACGGCAGATAGATGAAGCTGACGACCGCGACCAGGATCGCCGAGACCACCGCGGAGATGTAGAACGCCCGGTTGATCGCGGTCAGGCCGTTGCGGTCGGACGGGCGGAGCCGGGTGATGAAGACACCGAGGATCGCGATGACCACGCCGATCGTGGAGATGATCAGCGGGAAGATCAGGCCGTCCTGGCCGAACGCCGCCTGGCCGAGGATCAGCGCGGCGACCAGGGTCACGGCGTACGACTCGAAGAGGTCGGCCGCCATGCCGGCGCAGTCACCGACGTTGTCGCCCACGTTGTCGGCGATGGTCGCGGCGTTACGGGGGTCATCCTCCGGGATGCCCTGCTCCACCTTGCCGACCAGGTCGGCGCCGACGTCCGCGGCCTTGGTGAAGATGCCGCCGCCGACCCGCATGAACATGGCGAGGAGCGCGGCACCGAAGCCGAAGCCCTCGAGCACCGTCGGGGCGTCGCTGCGGAAGATCAGCACGACCAGCGCGCCGCCGAACAGGCCCAGGCCGACGGTGAGGAAGCCGACCACACCGCCGGTGCGGAAGGCGATCCCCATCGCGGTCTCACGGCCGCCCTCTTCACCGGCCGCCGCGGCCACCCGAAGGTTGGCCCGGGTCGCGAGCGCCATGCCCGCGCCGCCGATGAACGAGCTGAAGACCGCGCCCACGATGAAGAACAGCGACCGGCCGATCTTGACCCAGACCTCGTTGTCGGTGTCGTGCACCGGCAGGAGGAAGAGCAGGACGACCGCGATCACCACGAAGATGGCAAGGGTCTTGAACTGGCGGAACAGGTAGGCCGACGCGCCTTCCTGCACGGCACCGGCGATCTCCTGCATATTTTTGGTTCCCCGGCCGGTCTTGATGACCGACTGGACGAACATTGCCGCGAAGCCGAGCGCGATCAGCGCGAAGACGATAGCGACGATGACGAATGTGACGTTTGAACCGCTCAGGGACACCCCGCCCGCGGCAAGAGGTCTAGTAGTCCCGGACATCAATGTCCTCCTGTACACCAACCGCGCCCGGGCGGCGGACGTGACCGTCCCCGGCGCATCCCCGTTATCGGGGAGACGACAACTGGGTCCCGCGGCCGCGGGACCAGGAGCAGTAGCGAATAACTCGCGTACTGTATCGGCCGGTCGTGGTGGTGGTCACATCCGGTTCCGGCCGTGTCGTGGTGATGTTCGCCGCTGTGTTAGCGACGCGCCAGAGGGGTAACGATCTTTTTTGATCTTCTGCGGGGCCCGCGATCGGTCAGCGACGCTGAACCGGCCACACCATTCGAACCTCGGTGCCCGGACCGTCCTCGACCGGGCGAACCTGCAGGTCATCGACAAATCCGGCGAGTAGCGCGAAGCCGACGCCGGTGGTCAGGGCCTCGTCGGTCAGCGATTCGTCGGCCAGCTCGTCGGGGGGCAACTTGGCCAGCCCGACACTCGCCTCGATCGGGGCATGGTCGATGACCCGAACCGCATAGGAGTCCGAATCAGACATTTCGACCGTTACCAGATCGGGAATGTTGTACTGGTTGTGCAGCGCGACCGCGCGGGTGCACGCCTCGCCGATCGCCAGCCGGACCTCGTCGAGCAGTTCCTCGGCGACCCCCGCCCGCCGAGCCACCGCCACGCCGACCAGCCGGGCCGTGCGGACATGCACGGGCGCGGGTGAGAAGGACAGCCGGACCGTCGCCATCACGAAGTCGGGCCGTCGCCGTCTGCGGTGGCCGCCTCGATCGTCGGATAGATCGGGAACACCTGGTCCAGCGCGGTGATACGGAAGATCTTGAGAAGCGGTTCCTTGGAGCAGACGAGGCCGAACGTGCCGTTCGCCACCCGCAGCCGCTTCATCGCGCCGACCAGCACCCCGAGCCCGGTCGAATCGAGGAAGTCGACGCCTCCCAGATCGACGACGACGTTGCGCGCACCGGCGTCGACCAGTTCGACCAGCCTCTCCCGCAACCTGGGAGCGGTGTAGACGTCGACCTCGCCACCCACCTCGAGCACCGTGTGCTCGGCGACGGTCCGCGTCGCCAGCGACAGCTCCATCGATCCTCCTCCCTGCGGGGCGCCTGCTCAGCCGCACGCGGAGCGTACTGACGTGGCCGCCGATCTCCCAGCGAATCTAACCACCGCCGAACAATCCGCGACGCGTGGCACCCACCGTCGTACCCGTTTGGGGTTCGGTCCACTCCGATGTCAGAGTGCAAGCCGTGACTTCCACCGCGCTCGACCCGGCCGAACTGCTTCACCGGCTCCGGGCCCGCACCGCGCGGAGCGACGACTCACCGATCACTCACATCGAGCAGGTTCCGGCCCGCGAGGGTCGCCCGGTCGACTGGCCTTCATGGGTCGCGCCGAGCCTGATCGACGCGCTCGCCGGACAGGGCATCAAGCGGCCGTGGTCGCATCAGGCGCAGGCGGCGTCGCTTGCCGAATCGGGCACTCACGTCGTGCTGGCCACCGGCACCGCCTCGGGCAAGTCGCTCGGCTACCAGCTGCCGGTGCTCAGCCGCCTGCTCGACGACGAGCGAGCCACGGCGCTCTACATCTCGCCGGCCAAGGCGCTGGCCGCCGACCAGCTGCGCGCCGTCACGCGCCTCGGGCTCGACGGCGTACGCCCGGCCACATACGACGGTGACACCGCCCGTGACGAGCGCGAGTGGATCCGGCAGAACGCGCGGCTGATCCTCACGAATCCCGACATGCTGCACCATTCGCTGCTGCCGGGACACCAACGCTGGGCGCAATTCCTGCGCCGCCTTTCGTACGTGGTGATCGACGAGTGCCATGCCTACCGAGGGGTGTTCGGGTCGCACGTGGCGCACGTAGTGCGGCGGCTGCGCCGCGCCGCCGCCCGTTACGGCGGGTCGCCCACGTTCGTACTGGCGTCGGCGACCTCGGGCGACCCCGCCCTCACCGCGTCGCGGCTGGTCGGGCTCCCGGTCGAGGCGGTGACCGACGACGGCTCGCCGCGCGGAGGGGTCACCTTCGCGCTGTGGGAGCCGCCACTGCTGCCGGACACCTCCGACGACGGCTCCGACATGATCCAGGTCCGGCGGTCGGCCCTCAGCGAGACGGCCGACCTGCTGACCGACTCGGTCATCGCCGGCACGCGGACGCTGGCCTTCATCCGTTCCCGCCGCGGCGCCGAGGTGGTCGCGTCGATCGCCCGGCGGTCGCTCAACGACGCGGTGCCCGGCCTCGGCTCGAGGGTCGCGGCCTACCGGGCGGGCTACCTGCGCGAAGACCGGCGGGCCATCGAACGTTCCCTGCTCTCGGGCGAACTGCTCGCACTCGCCTCGACCAACGCGCTCGAGCTCGGTGTCGACCTGGTCGGGCTCGACGCGGTGCTGATCTGCGGCTACCCGGGCACCCGGGCGTCGCTCTGGCAGCAGGCGGGCCGGGCCGGGCGGGCGGGCAGAGAGGCGCTGGCCGTGCTGATCGCCGGGGACGACCCGCTGGACACGTACCTCGTACACCACCCGTCGGCGCTGTTCGGCCGTCCCGTCGAGGCCACCGTGCTCGACCCGTCCAACCCGTACGTCCTGGGACCGCAACTTTGTTGCGCGGCCTCGGAGGCGCCGATCACTCTCGCCGATCTCCCGCTGTTCGGCGGCGAGGCGGCGCAGGCCGCGCTCGACGGGCTGACCGCGGCCGGGGCGCTGCGGAAACGGCCGTCCGGGTGGTACTGGACCCATCGCGGACGCCCCGAGATCGACCTGCGCGGCACCGGCGGCGGCCCGATCCAGGTCGTCGAGGAGCCGACCGGGCGGCTGCTCGGCACCGTCGACCCGGAGTCGTCCCACTCGATGCTGCACACCGGGGCGGTCTACCTGCACCAGGGCGTGACGTACGTGGTGGACGATCTCGACCTCGAGGACGCGATCGCGCTCGTCCACCCGGAGGAGCCGGACTGGACGACCCAGGCCCGCGACGTGATCGACCTGTCGGTGGTGTCGGTGCGGTCCTATGTTGATGCCGGGCCGGTCGGCCTGTTCCTCGGCGAGGTCGACGTGACCAGCCAGGTCGTCTCCTACCAGCGGCGGCGCATCGCCACCGGCGAGCTGATCGACACCCGGCCGCTCGACCTGCCGGCCCGCGAGTTGCGCACGGTCGCGGTCTGGTTCACGGTGTCGCCACGCGCCCTGGAGGCGGCCGGCGTCGCGCCGGCCGACTTCCCGGGGGCGCTGCATGCGGCCGAGCACGCGGGCATCGGCCTGCTGCCGCTGATCGCGACCTGCGACCGCTGGGACATCGGCGGCCTGTCGACCGCCAACCACATCGACACCGAGGCCCCGACGGTCTTCGTCTACGACGGGCATCCGGGCGGCGCGGGCTTCGCCGAGCGCGCCTACGAGGCAGCCTCGGAGTGGCTGCGGGCGACCCGCCAGGCGATCTCGTCGTGCGCCTGCGAGAGCGGCTGCCCGTCCTGCGTCCAGTCCCCGAAGTGCGGCAACGGCAACAACCCGCTCCACAAGCCGGGCGCCGTCCGGGTCCTCGACGTCGTCCTGCAGGCACTCGCCGCTCGGTGAGAACGCCAGGGCCGGCGGACGGACCGGCCCTGGCCGTCGGTCAGAAGGAGCCCTTCGCGACGCCGGCGAGGTTCACCCGGGTCGCCGTGTACGTGATCTTGTCGCCGGTGTTGTCGGTGAACTGGATCGGGAGACCGGTCTTGGCGTTGATGGTCAAGGTCTCGACCTCGTCACCGGTGAGGGCCGGGCTACCGGCGGTCAGACTGATCGTCGGCTGACCTCCGGCCGTACCGCTCGCGATCTTGACCTCGGGCATGTTCGCCAGGATCCGCAGCACACCGGCCCGGACCTTCGGGTTGCCGCCGCCCGCCATCAGAGCGTCCAGCGAGTCGGTCCAGATCCAGTTGTCGGTGAGGTGACCTGGGCACCCCGCACCACCTCGGAGGAAAGACCGGCGTAGTCGCCCGCGGACGGGACGACGCCGGGGCCGATGTCCTTCACCTTGGTGGACGGGCTCGGCGCGGACGCCATCCGCTTGCGCGCCTCCTTCAGGTTGCCGGTCACCGCGTACTTCGTCGCCGCGATCTCCCGGCGCAGCGGCGTGGCGATCCCCTGGACGAACACCCGGAACTCCTGCTCCGCGCCGCTCGCCGTCCCGCTCGGTCGGTGCTTCATTACGGTCGTCACGCTCGGGAAGACCTCCGCCCGGCCCGGGACGTTGTCAACGAGGTTCGATTCCTTTCCGGCTCACTCGGGCCGGGCGTAGACCGGGCCGGCCCGCGCCACCGCTTCGGCCTGCCGAACCAGGCCGGGAAGTGGGCGTACCTCGACTTCAGCGCGCACCACGATCTCCAAGCCGGTGACCTGGCATGCGATCATGCGGCCCTTGTTGGCGACGACGAAACGGGCCGCCCGGGCGCACGCGTCGGACTCGCCGTAGACGGCGCGCATCGCGCCGGCCAGGGCCCCGAGGTCGGCCGCGTTCTGCGCCCGGTGGCGGGCGACCCGGGTGTTGCCGACCGCCGCGCCGGCCGAGCCCGCCGCCACCATCAGCAGGCCGATCGCCAGAACCAGGATCGACGCCGCACCACGGTCGCCGGCCGCCGCGCGCATCCACCTCACGGGACCACCGCGCATCCACCTCACGGGACCACCGCGCATCCACCCCACGGGACCACCGCGCATCCACGTCACGGGACCACCTCGGTCGGCTCGCGGGCCGCCACGGCCGTGCCCTCGACGGTGATCACCGGGAGGTGCGCACCCAGCAAGCGGACCGGAGCCCGCACCCGGGCCGTCACCACGTCGTCGCCGATCTCGATCTCGACCGAGGCGCCGGGCGGGGAGAACTGGACGGGCGCGGGCGCGCCCCGGGCGGTGGCCAGCGCTGCCTCGCGGGCCGCGTCGACGCATTGGCCCTTGGCGGTTACCGCGGAGACGGCGGTCAGGCCCGCGAACAGCAGGAGCATGAGCGCCGGCAGCCCGGCCGCGAGTTCGGCGGTGAAGGAGCCCCGGTCGCGGCCGGGCGGCCGGCGCCGTGTCACTTCAGGGCCCTGTCAATCACCGCGGTGAGCGCCGAGAGCACGTTGCTGCCGGTGACGACCTTGAGCAGGACGCCGGCGAACGCGACGGCGGCCAAGGTGCCGACGGCATACTCGGCGGTGCTCATTCCGGCGTCGGCGGCCTCGGTCCGCAGGCGCGCGAAGTTCGCGATGAGTTTGCGCACGTGGTTCTCCTTCGGTTGGTGGGGTGGATCCGGCTCCCGCATCGAGCGGAAGCCTTGCGGCGGGGCGGACCCGCCGGGGTCAGAGGACGTCACCGAGGACGGCGACGACCACCGGTACGAGACCGGCGAGCAGGAACGCGGGCAGGAAGCACAGCCCGAGCGGGAGGACGATCAGGACGCCGGCGCGTTGGGCGGCCGCCTCGACGGCCACGGCACGATCGGCACGGAGGTCGTCGGCCAGCCGGCCGAGCGCGCCCGCCAGCGCACCGCCGCTCGTGCTGGAGCGCACGGCGGCCGCGATCAGGCGATCGGCGCCGCGCACCTCCGTGAGATGCGCCCACGCCTCGGCCGGGCCGGCGCCCAGGCGCAGCGATCGGGCGGTGCGCCCCATCCGCTCACCAAGTGGGCCGCCGAGCGCGTCGGCGACCGCTTCGGCCGCTCGCTCGACCGGCGCGCCGGCCCGCAGAGCGGCCGCCAGCAGGTCGCAGCCGAGCGGCAGGTCGGCTGCCGCGGCGCGGCGCTCCTGTTTGAGCCGGGCCGGTTCGCGCCGACGCAGGAACCGCTCGGCCGCGACGCCCGCGAACACCCCGATCGGCAGGCCCCACCAGGTGCCGATCAGTCCGGCCACGGCCGAGCCGACGACCGCGGAGATGAGGATCCGCGTGCGGCGGCCGTCCGGGGCCGGCGAAGGCCGTCGGAACACGGCCACAAGACGTCGGCGGACGCCGCTCCGGCTGACAAACGGGACGATCGAGACGGCGGCCATGATCAGGAGAGCGATCACGGCGTGCCGGCCAGGTTGTTCGGCAGTTCCCGCTCCTCTTCCTCGACCGGGCAGAGCCAGATCGCGTCGGGGCGGTCGCGGTCGTGCAGGGCGACTATCGCGGCCGTGCAGCACGGGTGGAGCGGCACGGCACAGGGGCCGCTCGCGGTCAACGCCTTGATCAGCAGGCACCGGTCGTTCATCGGGCCAGCCGTTCCGCCCACAGGAGGCCGGCCGCCTGCAGCAGCACGGCCAGGATCGCGCAGGCCGCGCCGATCGGGGTCCGGAGCAGGACATGTACGGGATCGGCGCCGATCGCCAGGCCCAGCCCGATGCCGCCGATCGGGAGCCCGGCCAGCAGCATCGCCGTGGCCTGCGCCCCGGCGGCCTGGGCAGCCGCCGAGGCGGCGGCCCGATCGGCCGCGCGGGCGTCCGCCTCGATGCGCTCGACGAGGTCGGCCGCGGGCGCGCCGGTACGCTCGGCGAGCCGCCAGACCGAGGCGGTAAGCGTCGCGATGCGGCCGCCCGCCGAAGCCGCGCTGCCCGCCGACGCGCCGGCCACCGAGGTCGCGCTGCCCGCCGAAGCGCCGCCCACCGACGCCGCGCCGCCCACCGAAGCGCCGCCCACCGAAGCCGCGCCGCCCACCGAAGCGCCGCCCACCGAA
>DASWRZ010000504.1:0-20785 GCA_036402935.1 Actinoplanes sp. | reverse complement strand
CGGCGCCGATGTGGTCAGCGTGCTCGTCGGAGTGCTCTCGGTGGTCGCCATCGTGATCGTGCAGTGGCGGTCCCGCAGCGCCCGCGTCAAGTACGGCCAGAGCGTCGAGCCGATGCCGGTCTTCATCGGCAAGATCGTGGTCGCGGGCCTGGTCGTCATGTACGTGATCGTCCAGCTGGCCCGGTTCCGCAACCTGCCCTGGGTGCTGGTGCTGCTGGCGATCCTGGTGCTCGGCTATTCGCTGCTGACCAACAAGGCGGTCTTCGGCCGCCAGATCTACGCGGTCGGCGGCAACCTGCAGGCCGCGACGCTCTCCGGCGTCAAGGTCAAGTCGGTGGTCTTCTGGATCTTCGTCAACATGGGCGTGCTGAGCGCGCTGGCCGGCATCATCTTCGCCGGCCGGCTCAACCAGGCCAACCCGACGGCCGGCAACCAGTTCGAACTCGACGCCATCGCGGCCGCCTTCATCGGCGGCGCGGCGGTGCAGGGTGGTGTCGGTAAGGTGGTCGGTGCCATCACCGGTGGCCTGATCATGGGCGTGATCAACAACGGCATGAGCCTCATCGGGGCTCCGTCGGAGCAGGTCATGCTGGTCAAGGGCGCGGTGCTGCTGGCCGCCGTCGCCTTCGACGTGTGGACCAAGCGCCGCGCCGGCGCCTCGCGCTGACGCACGAGGCCGGGCCGGGTCGCTTCCGTCGGCGACCCGGCCCTTCCTGCGCCCGGGCCGGCAAGGGTCGGGCGGCGGGAAACGGCCGCGGAAAGGCCGGCGGCAGAGACAAAGGCAGAGATAAAGCTCGGGCGGGCACGAACAAACCCGGCTATCGGACGAGGCCGGCGCCGACCAACGCCCGGGTGAGATCCGTACGCGATCGGACACCCAGCTTCCGATAGACGCGCGTGAGGTGCGCCTCGACCGTCTTGCGGGACACGAAGAGCACGCTGGCCGCCTCGGCGTTGTTCAGGCCGCCCGCGATCGCCCGCGCCACCTGGATCTCCTGCGGCGACAACAGGTCCAGCAGACTCGGCCCGGCGCTCGGCAGGGGCCGCACCCCGGCCGCCGCCAGCTCCGCGGCCGCCCGGGCCGCCCACGGCGCCGCACCCAGCGACTCGAACGTCGCGTGCGCGGCGGTCAGCGGCACCCGCGCGGCGGCCGGCCGCCGGAACCGCCGCATCGCCTCGCCCCGGCAGAGCAGGGTGCGGGCCCGCTCGTACGGGTAGTCGCGCAGGCGGTGATGCCGCTCCGCCTCGGCGAACGCCTCCTCGGCCTCGTCCAGGGTCTCGGCCAGCATGCCGCGGCAGCGCCCGACCGCGGCCCGGGCCCAGCTCAGCCCGGACCGCACGGCCACCTCGGTCAGCCATTCGAGGGCCGGTCGCCCGCGGTCCGGGTGGCCGGACCGTACGTGCGCCTCGACCAGGTCGGCGGCGAACGGGACGATGCGGGGATTGCCCAGCGCCAGCCGGCGGCCCAGCCGCAGCACCTCGCCGAGTGTGGCCACCGCGTCCTCGTAGTCGTCCGCGCTGAGCGCCGCGATGCCCAGCGCGGTGTACAGGTAGAACTCGAGGCTGCCGATCCCGTAGGAACCGATCTCCCGCCGGGCCCGGGTGACCCGGTTGATGCAGCGTTCCCGGTCGCCGCGCTGGCCGTCGAGCCGGGCCAGGAAGCTCAGGGCGAAGCCGACGGAGCCGGGCTGGCTCAGCTCCTCGGCCCAGCGCAGCCCCTCGGCCCAGTCCGCCTCGGCCTCGGCCCACCGCCCCGCCCAGTGCTCGGCGTCGCCGCGGATCGTCAGGGCCACCGGCAGCACGCCGGGCGCGGTGTGGCGGCGGGCGGCGATGATGGTGCCGGTGATCAGGGACAGGCCGGGCGTGTCCTGCTCGGTGATCAGGAAACCCTGCGCCAGCAATGCGTTGAGCAGTTGATCGGCCACGGCGTCGGATCCGCGGGCCAGGAAGCGCGCGGCCGTGTCGAGGCCGGGGCGGGCCTCGTCGATGCGGCCGCTCAGGGCCAGGGCGGCGCTGCGCATGAGGACCGCCCGGGGCGCCTCGAAGCCGCCGGCCGCCGCCAGGTCCAGGGCCTCCTCGGCCCGAGCGAGCATCGCGCCGACCTCGGCGTCGAGCGAGGCCGGCATCGCCGACTCGGTCAGCAGCGCGCACGCGCGTCTCGGGTCCACGTCGCGCACCCGGTCGACCGCGTCGACCAGCAGCCGGTAGGCCGTACCGGTGTGCCCGGTCCAGGTGCCGATGCGGCCGCGGAGCAGCTCGATGTCGGCCTCGAGCAGGGGATCGACGACCACCAGCAACGCCTCGTCGCACCAGGCGGCCGCCCGGGCGCCGGCCCCGGCCAGGAACGCGTCGGTGGCCGCGTTGCGCAGCAGGCCGGCCCGGTCGTCCGGGTCCAGGGTCAGTTCGGCGGCCCGGTGCCAGGCCAGGGCGGCCCCGTCGTAGCCGCTGCGCCGGCGGGCCTGCCGGGCCGCCTCGGCCAGTTCGGCCGCCACCGCCGGGTCGGGGCCGGTCGCCGCCGAGGCGCGGTACCAGGCCCGCGCCGTGCCCGACGTGACCCGGGCCAGGGCGTCGCAGGCCGCCCGCCGGTCGGCCAGCGAGACGTGCCGCAGAACCGCCGAGCGCAGCAACGGGTGCCGGAACTCGTAGTCCGTCCCGTCGGTCACCACGATCCGGGCCTCCTCGGCCGGGGCCAGGTCGGCCAGGCTCAGGCCGCGCCGCTCCAGGGCCGCCTCCAGCACCGTGATCGCCGGCGAGCGGCTCATCCCGACCACGGCCAGCGCGGCCCGGGCCCGAGCCGGCAGTTCCGCGATGCGCAGCAGCCAGGCCTCGCCGGGCGGGAGCGCGTCGCCGATCGGGCGGTCGCCGGCCAGTTCGGCGTCGTCCAGCGTGGCCACCCACTCGAGCAGTGCGAGCGGGTTGCCGCCGGTGCGCTCGACCAGGTCGTCGAGGACCGCGGCCGACGGCACCCAGCCCCGCTCCTGCAGCAGCCGGGCGCAGTCGGCCCGGGCCAGCCCGGCCAGATCGAGGGTCGGCAGGTCGGCGCAGCGGCGGCGCAGGTCGGCGTCGTCACGGCCGCTCATCACCAGCGCGACGCGCTCCGGGCCGAGCCGCCGCGCCGCGAACAGCAGCGCCCGCTGCGACGACTGGTCGACCCAGTGCAGGTCGTCGACCAGCACGACCAGCGGGGTCGTCTCGGCGGCCGCGGCCAGGACGTTGAGGGCGGCGGCGCACACCGCGTACGGGTTGGGGGTCTCGGTCTCGGTGAGCGCGAGCGAGCCGGTGAGCGCATCCCGCTGCACCGCCGGAAGTTCGGCGAAATGCCGGCGCAGCGGAATGAGCAGGTCGGCGAGGGCGGCATAGGGCAGCACCGCCTCGGATTCGACGCCGCGGGCGCGCAGAACCCGGGACGGGGCGACCCCGGCCGCATAGTCGAGCAGCGTGGTCTTGCCGACCCCGGGATCGCCCCAGAGCAGCAGCGCGACACCCCGGCTCGCGGCGGCCTGCACCGCGGCGGCCAGGAGGCGGCACTCCCGCTCTCGGCCGATCAGTTGCCTCGTGTGCCCCGCGCCCCCCGCGGCCATGACGGCGATCGCGCGGCCTAACTCGTCCCCGGCCATGACGGCTCCCGGCGGCTCGTCGCTGATGCGCCCGCCCAGTCTGCGCCTCCGACACGACCCGCCACGCCCCGTCTGTCGGCTACCGGACCGCCGTGCCCCGTCTGTCGGCTACCCGGACCGCCACGCTTCGTCTGTCGGCTACCCGGACCGCCACGCCCCGTCTGTCGGCTACCGGACCGCCAACGTAGGGAGGTGCCCGATGCGGGCCGCCGCGATCAACTGCCACAGCTCGGGTGCCGGGTCGACGCCCAGTTCGGCGGCGAGCAGTTCCCGATAGGACCAGAACGTGCGCTGCGCCTCGACCAGATTGCCCTCGGCCAGGTGGGTCCCGATCAGGGCGCGCTGGGCGCTCTCCCGCAACGGATCCGCGCACACCGCGGCTATCGCCGCATCAACGGCCTGGGCGTGCCTTCCGGCCGCGGACAAGCCGCGGCTCACCTGCTCCAACGCATGCAGGACCCGGGTACGCACGCGCTCGCGCTCGACGATCGCCCAGTCCTCGTACCAGCCGGGCAGAAGGTCGAGCGCGGCGTCGGCGCCGTCCGGGACGGTCAGGTCGGACGGGCCGGTCCCGCCGCCGATCACCCGCTCGGCCCAGCCGGACAGGTTGTCCAGGTCGACCGCCACCTCCTCGCCGATGGTCAGCGTGGCCCCGTTGGCCTCGACGACCGCCGCGCCGGCACCCGCCCCGCGCAGCCGCCACATCGCCGAGCGCAGGTTGCCGCCCGCGCGCGACTCGGTGACCTCGGGCCAGAGCGTCGCCGCGACCACCCGACGGCCGGCCGGGCGGCGACGAAAGGCCAGGTAGACCAGCAGCCGCAGGCTGCTCTCGGGCAGTACGGCCGGCTGGCCCCGGACCCGCAGGCATGGTCCTTCCAAGACGTGCAGGACGGTTTCCGGGCGGTCGCGCCGCCGATAAGTGAGACGTTCGTTCACAGCCCCTCCTCGTTTCGGAAGAGCCCAGCGTCGCGCGCGAAGGGGGCGGGCCGCTTCGGGGCACTCCCTAAGAATCGGTTTAGCTCACCGCCGCGCGGCCCGGTCGATGGCGTCGAGCAGGCGGTGCGCGGTGGCCCGTTGCGGCTCGGCGGCGACGAGCAGGCGGGCGGCGGTCAGCGCGCGCTCGAGTCCGCCGGCCGCGAGCAGCGCGTAGGCCCGGGCCTCCATGGCGTGCAAAACCCGCTGGCGCAGCCGCTCCCGGTAGGGGCCGACCCACTCCTCCGGCCAACCCGGGAGCAGGCCGGGACGGGAACGGTGCCAGGTCGCCTCGTCGCGGTCCGAGGCCGGGCCGCCGTCGATCAGGCGCAGCGCCCAGGTGGCGACCTGGTCGGCGTCGACCGTGACCTCGGCGCGCAGCCAGACCTGCTGCTTGTCGGCCTCGAGCACGCTCAGGCCGCCCGCCCGCAGGCGCCACAGGGCCGAGCGCAGATTGCCGGCCGCCCGCACGTCGTCGCACGAGGGCCAGAGGGTCCCGGCCGCGTGACGTCGATCGAGGCGACCGCGGTGCAGTGCGGCGTACGCGACGAGCCGCTTGCCGCCCGCGGGGATGTCGCGGTCTCCGAAGCCGTCGGTCTCGCCGAAGGCGAGCCGCGGCTCACCGAACAGCAGGAGCGTCGTCGGACCCGGCATGCCGGACAAGCTACGACGGCGGTGTCACCGGATCGTCACTCATCGCGATCAGGAACTTCCGCACGTCGTCCAGCGCGTCCCGGGCCGAGCTCACGTGCCGGCGCAGCGTCTCGGCCGGCCGGGCCAGATCAGGGACCATCAGCACCGTGATCAGGACCGGTGCGGTGGGCTGCCGCTCGACCGTCACGACGCAGACACCGCGGATCGACCGAGCCTCGGTATGCATGGGTTCAGCCTTCCCGGCGGGCGTCACCGACGCGTTCCCGGCGTGGAATGCTCGACTCATGAACCGGCCGCCGCGGTGGATGGCACCGCTCTTCGGGGTGCTCGGCGCGGGCACGATCCCCTGGACCGTCTACCTGTCGCTCACCCTGCCCGACCACGCGCGGGCTCAGAACTACCGGCTGGCCTGGGTCGGTTTCGACGTGATGCTGATCTTCGCGATGCTGCTGACGGCCTATCTGGCCTGGCGCGGGCGGCCGCTGGCCGGGCAGGCGTCCGGGTGCACGGCGACGATGCTGGTCGTCGACGCCTGGTTCGACGTGACGACCTCGGGCCGCCACCAGCTGGGCCTGGCGATCGTGCTCGCGGTGCTGGCCGAGTTGCCGCTGGCCGCCCTCTGCGCGTGGATCGCCCTGACGGTGCAGCGCCGGCCGGGTACGGCTCAGAAGAGCGCGACGGGTGCGGGCTGAGGTAGCGGTTCGAGGTCGGGGACGCGGGCACGGACCTCGTCGTGGAAGCGGCGGGCCAGGGCCGGGGCGTCGGCGTTGTCGGGCGTGTGGATGAAGACGGTGGGGGAGCGGCCCTCGTTCAGCCAGTCGGCGGCGATCCCGACCCAGCGCTGCCAGCCCGCGACCGTCCGGGCCGGATCGTCGCGGCCCAGGTAGCGGATGATCGGGTGGTCGGTCAAAGCCTTGGTGCGCAGGGGCATGCGGGGCTTCTTGGCCCAGGCCTCGCGCTCGGCCTCGCTGGTCGGCGGGGTGGTGAAGAAGCTGGTCGTGTCGAACGGGACCCACTCGGCGCCGGCCGCCTCCAGCACCTCCTCGAGTCTCCCGGGGTGCTCGAAGAATCCGCGGTGCCGCACCTCGACGGCATAGCGGTGGTCGGCCGGCGTTCGCTCGAAAAATTTCGCCAGAGCCGGCATTTCATCGGGGCCGAAAGAACCGGGAAGCTGAATCCACAGGGCGTGGATGCGGGTTCTCAACGGCTCCACCGCGTACAGGAAACGCTGGAATTCCTCGAAGCCGCCGGCGAGCCGATGGCCGTGCGTCACGGTCTTCGGGATCTTGAGGACGAACCGGAAGCCGGGGGGTGTCTGCGCGGCCCAGGAGGTCACGGTCTCGCGGCCCGGGGTGGCGTAGAACGTCGTGTTGCCCTCGACCGCGGTGCACCACTGCGCATAGCCCCGGAGGCGCTCGCTGGACTGGCCGACGATGTGCGCCTCCCACGCCTTGTGGGTCCACATCGCGCACCCGACCGCCAGCCGCTTCATGCGTCGTCGGTCGGGATGCCCCGCAGCCCGGCCGGTAGGTCGCCGTAGCGGCGCGGGCGGACCGCGAGGTCACGCGGGATCAGCATCGCCGGCGCTCCCCGACCGGCTCCATGGCGCGGGAGGCCGCAGTACTGCCCGAAGCGCTTCACGCTACGACCGTAGCAAAACCGCCGTGCGGCTCGCCGGTGCGGCACATTCGGGTGGCGGGCCTGCCCGGGCGGGCGGGCCGGCTCTGCCGACAGGCTATTGGCAGTGCGTCAACAGACTGCTAATTTCTGGTTGCGGCCGGGCCGCCACCCGGCCGTTTTTCCGTTGCCCCAGCGCGTGCCCGAGCGCGGCAGAGGGGGACCCATGGCGCGCACCGGGACCGGCCGGATCGTCACCGATTGGCCGGGCATGGCGGCCGAATACCGGCGTCGCACCAGGCGTTTGCGGCCCGCGGACTACGGCGATCCCTCGATTGAGGTACGCCGTCGTTCCGGTCCGGGCGGTACGGTGAACGCCCATCCGGGCCCGAAGGGAGGGCCGTGCGCGGGACTGGACTGCTGGACCGGCTCACGGTGGGCGATCACATCTGCTGGCTGGTCGACGACGACCGGCTGCGCACGCGGGAGATCGCCGGTTTCGTGCGCGCCGGACTCCGGGAGCATCACCGGATCGTGTACTGCGGCGACCGCCCCGAAGCGGTGCTGGCGTGCATCGACGAGCTGGGCATCGACACCGCGACGGCCATGGCCGGCGGCCAGCTGGAGGCGACCACGGCCGAGTCGTCCTACCTCACGGCCGGCATCTTCGAGCCCGAACCGGCACTGCAGCTCTGGGCGCCGATGGCCCGGGCCGCGCGGGCGGCCGGCTATGCCGCGGTACGCGTGCTGCGCGACATGAGCTGGGCCGGCCGAGGCGTGCCGGGGCGCGAACACCTGTGCCGCTACGAGTCGGAGATCAACCGGGTCGTGCTCGACGACGATCTGATCGTGGTGTGCGCCTACGACCGGCGCAGCACGGACCCGCTGGAGCTGCGGCGGCTGGCCTGGCAGCACCCGGGGATCGCGGCGAGCGGGGCGCCGTACGACGAGCGGCTCGCCCTGCGCATCCGGCGCACCCGGCATCCGCGCGGGCTCGTGCTCTCCGGTGAGGCCGACCTGGCCGGTCGCAACGCTTTGCGGGCGGTGGTCGAAAACGTGTTCGTCGACTGCGGCACCGACGAAGTGACGGTCGACGTCAGCGGGCTGCGCTTCGCCGATCGGGCGGCCGCTCGCATCCTGGTGCGGGCCGGGCGCGGGCCCGGGCGGCTGCGGCTGGTCGGTTGCTCGCCCGCACTGCTGCGGCTGCTCGCCTTCGCCGGCGCTTCGGACGCGCCCGCCCTGACCGTTTCGCCGGCCTGAGGAACCCATCGCGGGGCGGGATCGAGGCTTCGTGACCAGCCGGCCACCCGGCCGGTGTTCGTGGCCGGATGCCAGCGCCGGTCGTCGCACCGTGAGCATGATCCGTCAGGTTCGACGCCTTGGCCCGGCGGACGCATCGGCGTAGTCTCGCTGGCAGGCTCAAAGCATCCGAGCGCGTCGCTCCACATTGCCGCGGCGGTCATCTCACCGATCGCGCTGGGGCTTTCATGAAAAGATCCATTTGCGCAGCCGCCGAACCGCTCCGGAGCCCCGCGCTCACCGACGGTGGTGAGCAGGCCGGCGATTCCGTGGTGACCGACGCCATTTATCGCGGCGGCGCGCCCGCATTCATTGCGTTCTTCGATCGGACATCGGGCATCGTCCGAACCGTGCCGGCGGCCCGATCTCCCCGGGTGCCCGCCCCCGGCCCGAGGACCGGAAGCCGATGATGATGCCGACCGGCCGGCGCTCCCCGCCCGTTGCCGTCCCGGTCAGTGAGCGCGCCCGCACCCAGGCCTTTTACCAGGCGGTGGCCGCCGCGCGGTACGCACCCTCGGCCCACAACGCCCAGCCGTGGAGATGGCGTGTGTCCGACGACGGCCTGGACCTGTTCGTCGATTCCGGCCGCATGGCCGACGTGAGTGATCCGGACGGCCGGCTGGCGGCGATCAGCTGCGGGGCGGCCCTGCATCACGCCCGGCTGGCCCTGGCCGCCCAGGGCTGGCGGGTGACCGCCACCCGCGAGCCCGACGGCGCCGGGTCCGGGCACCTGGCGCGGCTGCACATCGATGCGGTGGCCGCGATCGGGCGCCGGGCCGCCCGCGCGGCTCAGTCCATCCGGGCCCGGTGCACCGATGCCCGCCCGGTGACCGGCGAGCCGCTGGATCCTCAGGAGCTGAGCGCGGTCCGTTCGGCGGTCGAAGCGGAGGGGAGTCGTCTGCACGTGCTGCGTCCGGACCAGATCCTGCGCCTGGTGCCGGCGGCCGCGCCGTCCGGTCCGGTCGAGCCGGTCGAGGCGCAATGGCACGACGAACTGGCGCGGTGGGCCGGCCGCGGTCCGTCCCGGACTCCCGGCCCACGCGACCGCGCGGCGACGTTCGCGGTGTTGTACGGCTCGGCGGCCGAGCGGCTCGACTGGTTGCGAGCCGGTGAGGCGCTCTCGGCGGCCTGGCTGGTCGCGACCGGGCTGCGCATATCGGTGCTGCCGTTCAGCGCGCCGCTCGAGCGGGCGGTCACCCGCGAGGCAGTGGAGCGTACGTTGAGCGACCTCGGCCGTCCGTACCTGGTGGTGAGGCTGGGCCGGCACGCCGGCCCTTCCGTCGCGCCGCGCACCCCCCGGTTGCCCGTCGAACAGATCATCGACCGCCCGATCACCGGGAGCGCCTGACCAAGCGCCCGGCATCAGGGCGTACCGTTGATCCGGACCGATGGCTCCGTCATCGGTGCCGGCCCGCGCCGGCGTGTGCGGCCCGGTGGCCGCGCGCCTCACCGGCCTCGGTGGACCTCGTCCTCGCCTTTGTCTCGGGTTGGGCCCGCGCCTGCGTTGGTCCGAACGACGGGATTGCCCATGGCACCACTGACCGATCAGCCCGAATCATCGATCCGGCCCCAACCGCCCTGGGTGCGGCTGGAGCCGGTCCAGTTCCATCAGATGCTGCTCGACGGCCGCTGGTGGCCGAGTACCGGTGATCTCGAGGCGGAGCTGCCCGTTCTGGTGCCGGTCCTCGACCAGGTCCGCGGGCCGGTGACCAGACTGCTGCTGAGTCCCGTGGGCTGGACCGCGCGGCCGCACGACATCGTCGCGGACGGCCGGACGATCGGCGTCGGGTATCTCGCCGGGCAGTCCCCGTCGATGATGACGGTGCTCTGCGCTGACGGTGGCATCTTCTTCCTGCTGGTGTGCCCGCCCAGGCCCGCGCCCGGTGAGCCGGAAGAGCCGCTGGACGGGCGGTCGGAGCTCACCGGCGGATAGGGTGCCTCGGCGGATAGGCTGCCTCGGCGCCGATGCCGGCCGTGCTCGCCGGGCCGGTCGACGTCTCGCTCGCCGATCAGCTGATCAGGGCGCCGACCGGTCAGCGGTCGCGGTGACGGTAGGCCTCGACGCCCAGGGCCGTGACGGTCAGCGTGACCACTGAGCAGGTCAGGATCACGCCGGCGGCGCCCCAGGCGACCATGGCGACCGACAGCAGCCCCCACAGAATTCCGCCGAGGACGGCCGCGGTGATGACGACGTGGCGTGGCCGGCGCCACCGTCCGCTCAGCGACGGGTAGTCGGCCCTGAGCTGGGCGACGATCTGCTCGAATTGGTGTTGTCGGTCGTTGGTTCCCATCGGGCACCTCGTGGCGTGAGATCCTGCGGACGAGCCTACCGCGACCGGGCGGCGCGGGTCTTCCGGCGGCCGTGGACAGCTGCCCCTTGGCGCGTCATTCGTCCACGCTGGACGCGCAAAGGCGCGAAAGCAAGCCGCACCGAACCGCGGCCGGCGACGGGACAGGCCCACCGCCCGGCGTGCCCCTTCCGGATTCCGGCGCTCGCGACCCGGTCCGAGCGCCTGACATCGCCGGGACCGAACTCCCGCTGTTGGACATGCGACACGGAAGAGTCGAGGTCATGCCGTGTCCGGGGATCGCATTGCGGCGCCGAACCACCTACGATCCCGAAGCCGGCTCTAGATCAAGGAGTTGTCCTGCGTACCTTCTCCGTCCCGGAGCGCCTCGGTGGCTTCGGTCTGCTCGTGGCCGGCGCGGCCGCGGTCTGGCCGGCGCTGGCCGGAAGCACAGGCGCCGGGTTGCCGTGCCCGCTGCGGGCGTTGACCGGTGTGCCATGCCCGTTCTGCGGGCTGACCACCGCGGCGATCGCGCTGGTGCGCGGCCGGGCGGGGGCGGCGTTCGGGGCCAATCCCTTGATCTTCGGGCTGGCGGTGCTCGCGGTCGCCGTCGGGCCGCTGGTGGTGCTGCGCGCCTTCGGCGTCATGAGCGTTCCCCGGCCGTGGCCGTCGCAGCGGCGGCACCGGTGGGGAAGGCTCGCCGTCCTGGTCGCGGTCGCGAGCTGGTTGTTCCAACTGCATCGGCTCGGCGTGGGCCGGCCCTCATTAAGGATCATCTGAATGACGTATCCACCGAACAACGACCCTTACGGCGGCCAGCAGCCCCCCGGCGGTCAGCAGCCGTACGGCCAGCCCTATGGCCAGCAGCCGCCCGGCGGTCAGCAGCCGTACGGTCAGCCCTACGGGCAGCAGCCGCCCGGCGGTCAGCAGCCGTACGGTCAGCAACAGCCGTACGGTCAGCAACAGCCTTACGGCGGACAGCAGCCCTACGGCGGTCCCGCGTACCCCGCACCGGCGGCGGCCACCAACTACGCGAGCTGGATCCAGCGGGTCGGCGCCTACCTCATCGACGTGGTGATCCTCGCGCCCTTCTCGATCCTGGCGTTGACGCTGGGCCACAGCACGGGTGACAACGGCCTGCCCACCTTCAACGCGCTGTACTTCGTCTTCTGGCTCCTCGGCGTCGTCGTGAGCGGCTACAACCGGTGGTACCAGCAAGGCAGGACCGGCCAGACCTGGGGCAAGAAGGCGCTCGGCCTTCGCCTGGTGAGCGAGCAGACCGGCCAGCCGATCGGCCCCGGCATGGCCTTCGTCCGCGACCTCGCGCACATCGTCGACGGCATCATCTGCTACGTCGGCTTCCTGTTCCCGCTCTGGGACGCCAAGAAGCAGACGCTGGCCGACAAGTTCCTCAACACGGTCGTGCTGACCAGCTGACCCGCGATCGGGACGGCCGGACGACCGGCCGTCCCGAGCCCGGCTGAACGCAACCGGCGTGCGCAACGTATGGCTCTGTGGAACGGGCCACCGCACGACGAGCACGGTGGCGGGAGGGCTCCAGATGTGGATCGTGTTTCTGATTTTCGCCGTCACGTTCTTCGTGTGTGCGGCGCGCGTCCGGCCACGACCCGGGCGCGGCCGGCATGCGGACGACGGTTTCGAGGCCGTCGAGCTGCCGCCCGCCCCGAGGAGCCTGGAGGGTGCCCTCGTCGCGCAGCTGGCCCGCGGTGACATCACGCGGTGGCAGTACACGCGGGCGATGGAGCAGCTCGCCGAGCGGGACGAGGTGCGGCATCCGCTGTCGGTGCCGCCCGAGGTCGGGTAGGAGCAGGCGACCGTCCGGCCTCGGTCACCCGCCGGTTCTCCAGGGGCCCGAGCAGCTGCGCCCGCTCGGGCACGGTCTCGGCGATGCCGAGATGCTCGGTCACCCGGACGGGTGCTGCGCGAGGACTAAGGTACTGGTCGTGAACGACCCGATGAGCCGATTCGACGTGGGAGTGGCGCACCCGGCGCGGCGATACAACTACTGGCTGGGCGGTAAGGACAATTTCGCCGCCGATCGGGAGTCCGGCGACGCGATCGCCGCCACGTTCCCGACCATCCGTGACTCGGTGCGGGAAAACCGGAAGTTCCTGCGCCGCACGGTCGAGTTCCTGGCCGGTGAGGTGGGGATCGACCAGTTCCTCGACGTCGGCACGGGCCTGCCCACGGCCGACAACACGCACGAGGTCGCGCAGCGGATCACGCCGCGGAGCCGCATCGTCTACGTGGACAACGATCCGATCGTGCTCGCCCACGCCCGCGCGCTGCTGACCAGCTCGCCGCAGGGTGCGACCGCCTACATCGACGCCGACCTGCGCGATCCGGCGAAGATCCTGGAGGCGCCCGAGCTGAGGGCCACACTGGACCTCGACCGGCCGGTGGCCCTGGTGCTGCTGGCCGTCCTGCATTTCCTGCACGACGACCAGGACCCTTACGGCCTCGTGGGGCGGCTCGTCGAGGCGCTTCCCGACGGCAGCTACCTGGTGATGTCGCACGCGACCTACGACCTGGTCGACCCGGCCAAGGTCGAACGCCTCGAGGTGCAGAGCGGCGGCCAGTGGCGTTCCCGCAGCCGCGACGAGTTCGCCCGGTTCTTCGACGGGCTGAAGCTGGCCGACCCCGGTGTGGTGCCGATCGGCGACTGGCGGCCGGCTCCCGGCACGACCCCGCCCGACGCCGCTCAGATCGTGACCTACGGCGCCGTCGGGCGCGTCCATCGGTAGACGTCGATGCGGAACTAGCCCGTACGAGGTCCTGACCTGAGGGATTCATCGGGCGGGCGGGGGAGCGGTGCTGGCGCGCGGGATCAGGGTGGTCGGCACCAGCACGGTGCCGGCGTCGACCGGCTCGTGGCGGATCTGCCGCAGCAGGGCCTCCACGCAGCGCCGGCCGACCTCGGCGAAGTCCTGGTGGACGGTGGTCAGCGGGGGCAGGTACGAGCCGGCGTCCGGGATGTCGTCGAAGCCGGCCACGCTGACCTCGTCCGGCACCTTGCGGCCGCGTTCGGCCATGGCCCGCAGTACGCCGAGGGCCATCTGATCGTTGGCCGCGAAGACCGCGGTGCACGAAGGGTCGCCGGCGAGCCGCAGCCCGGCCCGATAGCCGGATTCGGCCGACCAGTCGCCGCGTTCGATCGGCGGGATCTCGCGGCCGGCGTCGGCCAGCACCTCGCGCCAGGCGTTGGCGCGGCGTTCGCTCGAGAACGACTCGGCCGGGCCGGTCACGTGCCACACCGTACGGTGGCCGAGGCCGAGCAGGTGCCGGACCGCCTGCCGGGCGCCGTCGGCCTGATCGGTGTCGACGACCGGGTAGCGGTCGCCGGCGTCCGAGTCGACGACCACCACCTGCACGCCCGGCGGCAGGGTCAGGTTGGCCGCGTCGAGGAGGTGCACCTCCATGATCACGATGATGCCGTCGACCGCCAGTTCACCGAGCCGGGTGAACGCGCCGAGTACGCCGTCCTGAGTGGGCACGGCGACCGGGATCAGCGTGATGGCGTAGCCCTCGTGGGCCGCGTGGGTCGCGATGGCCTCCACGGTGCGGCTGTTACCCGTCGTGGCGAGGGTGAACAGGATGACGCCCAGGGTGCGGAACTCGCCCCGTTTCAGGGCGCGCGCGGCGCTGTTGGGGCGGTATCCGAGCTCGGCCATCGCGTCGAGGACCTGCCGGCGGGTCGAATCGACCACGGCCGGGTGTCCGGTGGAGACGCGGGAGACGGTCTGCGACGAGACGCCGGCCAGGCGCGCGACGTCGGCCATCGACACGCGCCGACCGGGTCGGCTGGCTGCTGCGGTCATCGCCGGTTGCTCCTTGACGATCTGTTCACGCGGTGAAACTATCACCGCGATGTTAACGTAAACATCACCCCGGTATCCCGCGTGTAACACTCCGGTTCAGCGGTTACCGGCATCCATGTTTGCGCAAACATCCGAAGCGGCCGAGACGGAGCCCTCCGGTCGGAAGGATGAGGTCACATGGCAGTCCCGCAGCTCGCGGCCCCCCGGGCGGTGAAGACAACGCACCGGCGCAGCTGGGCCGGCTGGCAGTTCGTCGGCCCGTTCATGATCGTATTCACGCTGGTCTTCCTGGCGCCGATCGCGTACGCGATCTACCTGAGCCTGTATCGCAACCGGCTGATCGGCGGGAACGCGTTCGTCGGCCTGGACAACTACCGGAAGGTGATCCAGGACCCGCAGTTCTGGTCGGCGTTCGGGCGGGTCGCGCTGTTCCTGGCCGTGCAGGTGCCGATCATGCTGTTCCTGGCCCTGCTGGTCGCGCTGGCGATCGACAGCGGCCGGCTCTACGGCGCCGGCTTCTTCCGGATCACGATCTTCCTTCCGTACGCGGTGCCGGCCGTGGTCGCGGCCCTGATGTGGGGCTTCATGTACGGCGCGCGGTTCGGCCTGATCGGCAATCTGAGCGACTTCCTGCACGTCCAGCTGCCGGACCCGCTCCGACCCGGCCTGATCCTCGCCTCGATCGGCAACATCACGACCTGGGAGTACGTCGGCTACAACATGCTGATCTTCTACTCGGCGCTGCGGGTCGTGCCGAAATCGCTCTACGAGTCGGCCGAGATCGACGGGGCCGGCCAGTTCCGGATCATCACGGCGATCAAGCTGCCGCACATCCGGGGCGCGCTGGTGATCGCCACGATCTTCTCGGTGATCGGCACCTTCCAGCTGTTCAACGAGCCCAGCATCCTCAAGGATCTGGCGCCCAACGCCATCACCACCTACTTCACGCCCAACTTCTACGCCTACTCGTTGACCTTCTCCGGGCAGGAGTTCAACTACTCGGCCGCGGTCGCGGTCGTCATGGCGGTGCTCACCATGATCGTCGCCTACGTCGTGCAGCTGCGCGGATCGAGGCAACGCTGATGACGACCACGACCCGCGTCCCCCTCCGTACGGAAAAGCGGGCGCGAAGCGCGAGCGAAGGCACCCGGCGCAAGCGCCGGGGGAGTGTGACCCTGACCGTCCTCACCTCGCTGATGGCGATCTATGCCCTGGTGCCGCTCGCCTGGCTGGTGATCAATGCGACCAAGACCCAGGACGGGCTGTTCACATCCTTCGGCCTGTGGTTCGACGACGGGCATTTCGCGCTCGGGACCAACCTGCGCGACACCTTCACCTACGACCACGGCATCTATCTGCGCTGGCTCGGCAACACGCTGTTCTACGTCGTGGTCGGGGCGGGCGGCGCGACCTTCCTGGCCGTGCTCGCCGGCTACGGCCTGGCCAAGTTCGACTTCCCGGGCAAGCGGGCGGTCTTCGGGATCGTCATCGGGGCGGTCGCGGTGCCACCGAGCGCGCTCGCCGTGCCGACCTTCCTGATGTTCTCCAGGATCGGCCTCACCAACACACCGTGGGCCGTGATCATCCCGTCCCTGATCGTGCCGTTCGGTCTCTATCTGATGTGGACCTTCGCCGACGAGGCCGTCCCGGTCGAGATGCTCGAGGCCGCCCGGGTCGACGGCGCGAGCGAGATGCGCACCTTCTTCCGGATCAGCGTGCCGCTGCTCGCTCCCGGAATCGTGACCGTGCTGCTGTTCAGCATGGTCGCGACGATGAACAACTACCTGCTCCCGCTGATCATGCTGAAGAACCCGGACTGGTACCCGCTCACGGTCGGCCTCAACTCGTGGAACGCACAGGCCACCACGGCCGGCGGACAGGCCGTCTTCAACCTGGTGATCGCCGGTTCGCTGATCATGATCGTGCTTCTGCTGGCGGCGTTTCTCACGCTCCAGCGTTACTGGCAGTCCGGCCTGGCCGCCGGAAGCGTCAAGGAATGAATCCCCCGAAAGGACCCCTCATGAAACGTCTGCTTGCCGTGGCGGCCGCTGCCGTCTTATTTCTGGCCGGTTGCGGGTCGTCCGACTCCGGCTCCTCGTCATCGTCCCCGTCCGCCGGATCCGGCGTCTCCGACGCTGACGTCCAGGCCGCTCTGCAGAAAGGCGGCAACCTGACGGTGTGGGCCTGGGAACCCACGCTGAAGCCGGTGGTCGCGAAATTCCAGGAGAAGTACCCGAACGTCAAGGTGAACCTGGTCAACGCCGGCACCGGCAACGATCAGTACACGGCCCTGCAGAACGCGATCGCGGCCGGCAAGGGCGTGCCCGATGTGGCTCAGATCGAGTACTACGCGCTGCCGCAGTTCGCGCTCGGCAAGGCACTGACCAACCTGACGAACTATGGCGCCGAGAACCTGAAGGCCGACTTCAGCCCCGGCCCGTGGGGCTCCGTGCACTCCGGCGGCACCGTCTACGGCCTGCCGATGGACTCCGGCCCGATGGCGCTCTACTACAACAAGGACGTCTTCGACAAATACGGCATCAAGGTGCCGACGACCTGGCAGGAGTACCTGGACGCGGCCCGCAAGCTGCACAAGGCCGACCCGAAGGCGTACATCACCAACGACACCGGCGACGCCGGCTTCGTCACCAGCATGATCTGGCAGGCGGGCGGCAAGCCGTACACCGTCGACGGCACCAACGTGACGATCAACTTCGCGGACCCGGGCGCGACGCGGTTCACCCAGGTCTGGCAGCAGCTGATCAGCGAGAAGCTCGTCGCGCCGATCTCCTCCTGGAGTGACCAGTGGTTCCAGGGCATCGGCAACGGCTCGATCGCCACGCTGACCACCGGCGCGTGGATGCCGGCCAACTTCGTCTCCAGCGCTCCGAGCGGCTCCGGCAGGTGGCGGGTCGCGGACATGCCGCAGTGGCAGGCCGGCGGCACGGCGACCGCCGAGAACGGCGGCTCGTCGCTCGCGATCATGGACAAGGGCGGCAACAAGGCGCTCGCCTACGGCTTCATGAAGTACGCCGACGACGGTGACGGAGTGCAGGTGCGGGTCGACAACGGCGCCTTCCCGGCGACCACGGCCCAGCTCAACTCGCCGACGTTCCAGAACACTTCCTTCAAATACTTCGGTGGCCAGAAGGCGAACCAGATCTTCGCGAAGTCGGCCCAGAACGTGGTCACCGGCTGGAGCTACCTGCCGTTCCAGGTCTACGCCAACAGCGTCTTCAACGACACGGTCGGCAAGGCGTACGTGTCCTCCACACCGCTCGCCGACGGGCTCAAGGCGTGGCAGGACCAGAGCGCGAAGTACGGCAACGAGCAGGGCTTTACCGTCAAGTGAAGTCTCCGGGGGCCCGCTTTCCGGCGGGCCCCCGGTGTTTAAGGAGCTTGTGTGACAACCCCCCGCTGGCTTCGCCGCACCGGCACACCCCGCCTGGAATTCGGCGCCGACTACAACCCGGAACAGTGGCCGCGTCCGGTCTGGGACGAGGACATGCGGGCCATGAAAACGGCCGGCGTGACCATCGTTTCGCTCGGCATCTTCTCGTGGGCCCGTCTCGAACCCTTCGCGGGCGGCTATGACTTCGGCTGGCTCGACGACGCGATGGATCTGCTGCACGCCAACGGAATCCTGGTCGACCTGGCCACCGCCACCGCCTCGCCGCCGCCGTGGCTGACGACGGCCTACCCGTCGATTCTGCCGGTCACCGCCGACGGCTCTGTCGTCTCACCGGGCGGACGGCAGCATTGGCGGCCGACGTCGCCGATCTTCCGGTCGCACGCGCTGCGGCTGGTCCGGGAAATGGCCGCACGCTACGGCTCGCACCCCGCGCTGGCCGCCTGGCACGTCTCCAACGAGCTGGGCTGCCACAACATCTACGACTATTCGCCGGACGCGGCGGCGGCGTTCCGCGTTTGGCTTCGCGCCCGTTATTCGACATTGGACGGCTTGAATGCCGCCTGGGGGACGTCGTTCTGGTCGCAGCACTACGGCTCGTGGGAGGAGATCCAGCCGCCGCGGCTCGCCGCCACCCACCCCAATCCGACGCAACAGCTCGATTTCAAGCGGTTCTCCTCCGACGCGCTGCTCGACTATCTGCGGGCCGAGCGGACGGTATTGAACGAGCTGACCCCGTCGGTGCCGGTGACCACGAACTTCATGGTCATGGGGGAGACCAAGGGGATGGACTACGCCTCGTGGGCGTCCTCGATCGACTTCGTTTCCAACGATCACTACGTGATTCCCGGTCCGCAGGCCCGCGACGAACTGTCGTTCTCGGCCAATCTCACCGGCAATCTGGCCGGCGGCCGGCCGTGGTACCTGATGGAGCATTCGACCAGCGCGGTGAACTGGCAGCCGATCAACGTGGCCAAGAAGCCGGGAGAACTGGCCCGCGATTCCCTGACCCACGTCGCTCACGGTGCCGACGCGGTGTGCTTCTTCCAGTGGCGGCAATCGGCGGCCGGCGCCGAGAAATACCACTCGGCGATGGTTCCCCACGCGGGCACGGATTCGGCGGTGTTCCGCGACGTGGCTTCGCTGGGGGATCGGTTGCGCTCGCTGCCTTCGGTCGCGGGCCTTTCCCGTACGCCGTCCGAAGCGGCGATCCTGTTCGACTGGACCTCGTGGTGGGCGGCCGAGCTGGATTCGCATCCGTCGTCCCGCCTGCGCTACCGGCAGGAGGCCTTGGACTGGTACACCGCGTTCCTGGAACTCGGCGTACGGGCCGACGTGGTTCCGCCCGACGCGGACCTCTCCGGGTATCCGGTCGTGGTCGCACCCATGCTCTATGTCGTTCCGGCCGCGCTTTCCTCGCGCCTGTCCGCTTACGTCTCCGACGGCGGCCACCTGATCACGACGTACTTCTCGGGCATCGTCGACGAGAACGACCACGTGTGGCTCGGCGGCTATCCCGGGGCGCTGCGCTCCCTGCTCGGCATCCGCATCGAGGAGTTCGCGCCCCTGCTGGACGACGAGCAGGTCGCGCTGGACAACGGCACGGTCGGCACACTGTGGACCGACCGGATCGACGTGCTCGACGCGGAGACGCTCGCCTCCTACAAGACGGGCGAGATGTCGGGGCGGGCCGCGGTCACCCGGCGCGCGGTCGGCTCCGGCTCGGCCGCGTACGTCTCGACGCGGCTGGGCCCGGACGGCCTGGTGCCGGTGCTGGACGGCCTGCTCTCGCGGGCCGGTGTGGTCAGTGAGCTGCCCGCTTCGCTGCGCGGACGGGTCGAGCTGGCCGTCCGCGGTCCGGTCCGCTTCTACATCAACCGCACCGACCGGCCGGTGGAGCTGGCCGGCATCCCGGGCGCACCGGCCGTGCTCGGCCCGCGCGAGGTCGCGGTGGTCGGGGCCTGACGGCGGACGGATCGCCGCCCGGCTGGGCGAGTCTGCCTGAATCGGGCCGCTACGCCGGTTCGGCCGTTTTGCGGGCCGCCATGGAAATGACGTGGCGGCCCACGTTGACGGCGTGGTCGGCGTAACGCTCGTAATAGCGGCCCAGCAGGGCGCCGTCGACGGCGGCCTCGACACCGAGCGGCCACTCGTGGCTGAGCATCACGCTGAACAGCTCGCGGTGCAGCTCGTCCATCGCGTCGTCGTCGGCGTCGAGACCGGCGGCGATCACCTGGTCCTGATCGGCCAGGGCCGACACGATCTTGCCGGCCAGCTCGTCGGCCACGGCGGCCATCGAGCGGAACAGCACAGCGAGCTCGGGGGCGGCCGCCGGACCCGGGTGCCGGCGCAGGGTCGCCCGGGCGACGTGCACGGCCAGCTCGCCCATCCGGTCGAGGTCGGACGCCACCTGCAGGGCCGTCATGACGATCCGCAGATCACCACCCACCGGATGCCGCCGGGCGACCACGTCGTAGACCCGGTCCTCCACGACGCGGTAGAGCACGTCGATCTCGGCGTCACGGACCGTCACGCCGTAGGCCAGGTTGTGATCGGCGGCGAGGAGCGCGGCACTGGCCTGGCGCATCGCCTCGCGCACGGCCCTCGCCATGATCACCAGTGAACTGCGGACACGGCTGAAGTCATCCGGGAATTCCTCGCGCATGACCTCTCCCCGCCGTTTTCTGATGTCCGGCCATGCTATGTCCTGGCCTGCCTTTACAGAAGTGCCCGGGCGCGAAGCCGGACCGTGAACGCGCTGCCGGCGCCCGGGATGCTGACCGCCGCGATGTCACCGCGGTGTGCCTCCACCAGCTTCCGGCGATCGACCGGCCGGAGCGCTCAGACCGAGGCGGGCGGGCACGGCGACCTACGGCCGCAGCCGCTCGCGCCGGGCCTGATCGACGGGGCGACGTTGTCCTCGCGCTCCAGGTGGCGGCGGCGGTCGAGGACTGGCAGCAGAACATCGCACGGCCGGTGACCGGGTGATCGGCCCGACCGGCGTCGTCAGGCTGCCCCGGCGGGGCGAGACCAGCGAGGTCACCGCCCAGCTCGGGTGATCCGGCGGCCGACGGCGTTGTCGCCGCGACG
>DASWRZ010000503.1:0-15913 GCA_036402935.1 Actinoplanes sp. | reverse complement strand
GCTGATGTTGACGCCCTTGCTCAGCACGTACGCCAGCCCGAGCGCGGCCGACAACGAGCCCAGCGTGACGATCAGGGCCGGGATCTTGGCGTACGCGATCAGGAAGCCGTTGAGCCAGCCCCAGACCGCGCCGGCCACCATCGCCGCGACGATCCCGACGATCACGACCGCCGCGCCGTCGCCGCCCATCGCCGACATCAGCTTGGCCGAGATCACCGACGCGAACACCAGCACCGAGCCGATCGACAGGTCGATGCCCGAGGTGATGATCACGAAGGTCATGCCGACCCCGAGCACCGCCAGCACGGCCAGGTTCTGACTGATCAGCGAGAAGTTGTCGCCGGACAGGAAGCGATTGCCGCCGGCGATCGAGAAGAACGCGACGATCACGACCAGGACGGCGAGGATCCACACCGCCTGGGTTTCCGCGAGGCGCCGCCAGATGGACGACGACTCGTCCTCGAAATCCGCGCTCATGCCGCACTCTCCGAATGGAAATCAAGTGCCCCGGTCATCGCGCCGACCAGTTGCTCCACGTTGGTCTCGTCGCCGCGATAGGTGGCGACCCGTTTGCCGAGCCGCATCACCTGGATCCGGTCGGCGATCTCCAGCACCTCGGGCATCGAGTGCGAGACCATCACCACCGCGATGCCGCGGTCGCGCACCCGCTTGATCGAGTCGAGGACGTTACGGGTCTGCACCACGCCCAGCGCGGCGGTCGGCTCGTCGAGGAAGACGACCTTGCTGGCCCAGGCGATGGCCCGGGCGATCGCGATCTGCTGCCGCTGTCCGCCGGACATCGAGCCGACCGGGGCGTTCAGGGTCCGGACCGTACCGCCGAGATCGGCCAGACCCTCCCGGGTCTGATCCCGCATGGCCTTGTTGTCCATGAAGCCGAGGCGGCCGAGCAGGCCACGGGCCGGGATCTCCCGGCCGAGGAACATGTTCTGCGCCGGGTTGAGATGGGGTGCCAGGGCGAGATCCTGGTGGACCACCTCGATGCCGAGCCGGGTCGCCGCGGCGGGCGAGTCGAGCACCACCGGCTCGCCCTCGAACTCGATCAGCCCGGCGTCCAGCGCGAGGTTGCCGGAGAGTGCCTTGACCAGAGTGGACTTCCCGGCACCGTTGTCGCCGATCAGGGCGACGACCTCACCGAGCTCGATGTCGAAATCGGCGCCGCTGAGCGCCATCACGTGGCCGAACGACCGGTACAGGCCCTCGGCTCGGAGAACTGCTGCCATTCTGCCTCCACCTTCTAGGAGATTTCGGGCCAGTCGTCGCCGGGGCGGCACAGGGCCACGCGTACGGAACCTTGGAGGGACCAATCGCCGAGCCCGTCCGGAATCGCATGGATCTCGCCCCGGTGAAGCTCCTGCTTTCCGTTGTCGGCCCAGCTCAGGGAGCCGGTTCCGGAAAGTACGATCGCGACGGCGAAGCCGTGGGGCACGGCGATCGGCTCGGCGCCGGCCGGTGCCGCGAGATCGAAGCGGAAGTACGGGTCGGCAGCCGCGGGAAGCGCGCGCAGCAGCCGATCGCCGGTGGCCGCCGGATCGACGTGGTGCTGGAGAGCGGCCAGCGCTTCCGGGCCGGTCGCGCGATGGTTGACCGCTTGAAGCGCCGTGCCGAAGCCCAGCCCGAGGTGGGAGTCGTCGCGGCCGGCCGTGGTCACCGACCACTCGAGCAGGATCGAGAAGTCGGTCGGCTCCTGCACCTCGACCAGGAAGACGCCGGCCCCGGTGGCGTGCGCCTCGCCGGCCGGCACCAGGACGCCGTCGCCCGGCCGCACCGAGATCCTGTTCATGTGGTCGAGCAGCCAGGCCGAGTCCTGGGCGTCGACCCGGTCGGCCAGCTCGGCCGGATCGACGTCGGTGTTGAAACCGACCCAGACCGACGGGTCGTCGCCCTGCACCTCCAGGATGTGCCAGGCCTCGGTCTTGCCGTAGCAGGAGTGCAGGTGTTCGCGGGCGAACGGCCGGGTGGGGTGGACGTGCACGGGCAGCCGCTGGCCGGCGTCGAGGAGTTTGACCAGTAGTCCCACGTCGGTTTTGCTGTTGTCGGAGCCGGTCCAGCCGATGGGGTCGGCCGCGACCAGGTCGGCGAAGAGCGTCCCGTCGGCCAGCCGGCTCGGGCCGTCATCGGGCCTCCCGGCCACGTGCACGGTCGCCGCCAGCCACTCCTCCGGGCTGCGCTCGGAGGGCGCCGGCACCCCGCGGAAGGCGGCGATCCGCTCCCCGCCCCGATAGAAGTGGTCGATGATGTTCGGCGGCATCAGGACTGGACGCATCGCAACTCTCCGGATCCACGTTGAACTAGTTCGGTCGGCAGAAGAATGTCGGCCGGCGCCTGTGGTGTGCCGCGGATCCGGGTGAGCAGGCGGCCGACGGCGGCGGCCGCGATCCGGGCCGGGTCGTGGTCGACCACGGTCACCCCGGGTCGCAGGGTGTCGGAGAGTTCGAAGTCGCCGAAGCTGATCAGCGCGACGTCGCCGCTCCGGCCGGCTCGGTGCAGGGCCCGGACCACGCCGAGGCTGGTACGCGCGTTGGAGGAGAAGATCGCGGTCGGCGGGTCGGGCAGGGCGAGCAGTTCGGCGACCGCCGCCTCGCTCGCTCGCACCGACGAACGGACCAACTCGGGCTGTCCGGCCGCCCGCATGGCGTCGCGGTAGCCCTCGCGCCGGTTCGAGATCGTCGGAAGCTCGGCACGGTCACCGTCGGCACGGTCGCTCTCGGCACGGTCGCTCTCGGCACGGTCGCCGTCGGCACGGTCGCCGTCGGCACAGTCGCCCAGGAAGGCGATCCGGCGATGCCCGCGGGCCAGCAGTCGTTCGATCGCCGAGCGGGTGTCGGCCCGGTCGTCGACACCGACCGTGTCGAGACCCGAGCTGGGCCATCCGCGGTCGACCAACACGGCCGGGATGTCGCCGAGGGCCGCCGGGAAGTAGTCGTGGTCCCCGGTGGTCGGCGCGAGGAGCAGGCCGCGCACGTTCTCCCGGGTCATGCGGAGCACCTGCTCGCGCTCGCGGAGCGGGTCGCGCCAGGTCGAGGCGACCTGGGTGCTGAAGCCGGCGGCCATCGCGTCGACCTCGACGACCGAGACCAGCGAGGCGAAGAACGGGTCGGCGATCGAGTCCACGATCACGCCGATGGTGGTGGAGCTGCCGGTGACCAGCGAGCGGGCGGCGGCGTTCACGACATAGCCGAGGTCCTCGATGGCGGCGAGGACCAGGAGGCGGGTCGTGGCGGAGACGCCGGGCGAATGGTTGACGACCCGGGACACGGTCTTGATCGAGACCCCGGCAACCCGGGCAACGTCGTACACGGTCGGCCGGCCGGTGCCGGCGGCGTTCTCGGGTACGTCGTTCATCTCGCGCTCTTCTCGTTAAAGAGCCGGAAACAACTCCGTTCCCGGGCGAGTCTCCGCCGCACCTGACAGCGCTGTCAATGATCAATCCACTTCGATCTTGAAATTTGGTTCCGCCCAGCTCCGTCGCTGCTGGCGCCTAGTGACAACGTTGTCGTTTTACGTCTGTTCGGGCACCTTCCCCGGTTTCCGCCAGGTAACGGCCCGGCGCCGCGCGGCGGCGGATAGCGAGCCGCCGCACACTGACGGGCGCGGCGCCGACGCCCAGCCCTCCCCCGCCGCCACCCCCGCTTCGGCACGAGGTAAGCTTGAACAGTCGACGCGGGGTGGAGCAGCTCGGTAGCTCGCTGGGCTCATAACCCAGAGGTCGCAGGTTCAAATCCTGTCCCCGCTACGTAGATGAGGCCCTGACCAGCCGGAACGCTGGTCAGGGCCTCATGTTTGTCGATGGGGGTTTGTACTTTCCCCGAAAACCCCACGCAACGCGTGAACGCGATCAGATTCGACCGGGTCGCGTTGACGGAAACGCGGGCTCGCGCTCGGAGCGCGACGCCTCGGTCGCGGCGGCCTGGGCGCACCAGGGTCACCACCGTCGACGACCACCTCACCGTCGACTACTGACCACGCGGCCCCGGCCGCTCGTCCGGCTTGCCCAGTCGGAGCAGGATGTCGTCGATGGAGGCGACCATCCCGTGCCGGCGGCGGATGACGTCGGCCACGATCCCGGTCCATCCGGTCTGGTGCGAGGCGCCCAGACCGGCCGCGTTGTCGCCGTGGAAATACTCGTGGAACATCAGGTTGTCCTTCCACGCCGGGTCGTGCTGAGCCCGGTCGACCCAGCCGAAGCAGGGCCGGCGGCCGTCGGGACCGACCGTGAAGATCGACACCAGCCGGGCCCACAGGTCGGCGGCCACCGCGTCGAGCGTCTGCGATCGGCCCGAGCCGGTCGGGTATTCGACCGTCAGATCGTCGCCGAAGAAACGGTGGTAACGCTCCAGCGCGCTGGTCGCGAGGTAGTTCAGCGGAAACCACACCGGTCCGCGCCAGTTGGAATTGCCGCCGAACATGCCGGTGGTCGACTCGGCCGGCTCGTAGCTCACGGCGGCCCGAACCCCCTCGACGTCCAGCACATACGGGTGGTCGCGGTGGAACGCGGAAACCGATCGCAGGCCGTACGGCGACAGAAACTCGTCCGGGTCGAACAGCGTACGGAAAAGGCGGTTGACTCGGTCCACGCCCACGGTTCCCACGAGCAGCCGCCGCCGGCCCGGCTCGCCGCGCAGCACGCCGGCCTCTGTGAGCTTCCCGGGCTCGCTCAGCCCGTGCCGGTCGAGGAAGGCGGCGAACTGCTTGCCCGCGGCGACGGCGGGCTCCAGCATCTGCTCGTCGACGACGGCGACGGCGAGCATCGGGACGATGCCGACCATCGAGTGCACCCGCACCGGCACGGCGCGGCCATCGGGCGTGACGATCCGGTCGTAGAACAGCCCGTCGGCGTCGTCCCACATCTCCTGGCGCTCCAGGGCACCCTGGATCTCGGCGAAGTGCTCGAGGAACTTGTGGACCAGGTCGAGCGCCGGCCGGCTCCCGGTGCGCTGCAGGATTGCCGCGATCGTGGTCATGGCCAGCGCGTATCCGGCCATCCAGCCGGTGGCGTCGGCCTGCTCCAGACGGCCCGCCACGGGCAGGTGCGAGCGATCGAGCGGGCCGATGTTGTCCAGGCCGAGGAATCCGCCCTCGAACAGGTTCGACCCGCCGGCATCCTCCCGGTTGACCCACCAGGTGAAGTTGACCAGCAGCTTGTCGAACACCCGGCTGAGGAAGTCGAGATCGCGGCCGCCGTCGATGGCGAAGACCTCAAGGGCGGCCCAGGCCTGTACGGGCGGGTTGACGTCGCCGAAGTCCCACTCGTACGCGGGCAGCGCGCCGTTCGGGTGCTGGAACCACTCCCGGCAGATCAACAACAGCTGGTTCTTGGCGAACGCCGGATCGACGTGGGCGAGGGCCACAGAGTGGAAGGCGAGGTCCCACGCCGCGAACCAGGGGTACTCCCACTTGTCCGGCATGGACATCACGTCGGAGGCCGAGAAGCTGCGCCATCGCGCGTTGCGGTTGGTCAGTCGCGAGGCCGCGGGCACCGGCTGGGCAGCGTCGCCGTCGAGCCACCGGGCCACGTCGTAGGTGTAGAGCTGCTTGCTCCACAGCATGCCGGCGAACGCCTGGCGCATCACCAGGGCTTCGTCGGCCGAGGCGGCCGGCGGAGTGAGGCCGGCGTAGAACTCGCCGGCCTCCGCGCGCCGGGTCGCGACGACCCGGTCGAAGTCGGAGCCCAGCGCCGCCTCGGGGTCCGGGCCGGACCCCGCCGGTCGCAGGCGCACGCGAAGCTCGGCGGTCTCGCCCGGCGCCACGGCGACGCGGTACCAGGCGGCACATTTGGTGCCCCGGCGGCCCGGATTGACGGTCTCCGCGCCCGACACGACGTGGTCGTTGATCCCGTCCTTGGGATACGGAGTGGTGGGGGCCGCCCCGTACAGCCGCGGCAGGTTGGTCTCGTTCTCGCAGAACAGCAGCGTCGGGCCGGTCTCGTCGGGCCCCGGCCCGGTCAGCAGTTCGAGCTCACCGAGCGACGGGTGGGTGACAGCGACCGTGGCGTCCCCGGTCGCGGCGAGCTCCGGTCTCGACGCGTCCGGGCTCCAGGACCACGTATTGCGGAACCAGGCGGTCGGCAGCACGTGCAACACTTCCGGCTCCGGCCCGGCGTTGGTGACCCGCACCGACATCAGCAGGTCTGTCGGGCTCGCCTTCGCGTAGTGCACCTCGACGATCCAGTACCGGTTCTCGTCGAACGCCCCGGTGTCGAGCAGTTCGTACTCGGGGTCGTGCCGGCCGCGCCGTCGGTTGGTGGCCACCAGATCGTCGTACGGAAAGGCGGCCTGCGGATAGTGGTATCGCCACCGGTTCCAGGAGTGGCTGGGCACCGCGTCGACGTACCACCAGTAGTCCTTGACGTCCTCGCCGTGGTTGCCCTCGGGCCCGGTCAACCCAAACGGCCGCTCCTTGAGAATCGGGTCGCGGCCGTTCCACAACGCGAGGGCCAGGCACAGCCGCTGCTCGACGTCGCTGAACCCGGCCAGCCCGTCCTCACCCCACCGGTACGCCCGCGACCGGGAATGGTCGTGCGGCAGGTAGCTCCACGCCTCGCCGTCCGCGCTGTAGTCCTCGCGGACCGTTCCCCACTGACGCTCGCTGAGATACGGCCCCCACCGATACCACTCGTCCGGCGCTCCGGTGACGCCCGCCATCCGGTCGCGCTCCGCGCTCCCGCCCTGGGACATGGTCGGCTCCTTCGATTTCCGTCAATCCGGACGAGGCCGCGCAGGCGACCGTCTGAAGGTCCGCGGACAACTCCGCGACCACCGGCTCACGCTGTGGTTCCAGCCATCGTAGGAGCGAGCGGTGGGCGCTTCGCATCACCGAATTCCCTAGCCGTCGCTCGCGCCGGCCGGCGTTCACAGCAATCCAGAAGCAGCCCACAGCGTACGGGGCCTGCCGTTTAAATCGAAGGACTCGTCCGGCCGCGGTATCGCGTCTTTCCCATCGCCGATCACCTCGCCGACAAACTCTGCGCGACGATCGGCTCCTACACCCGCACCGGACAACCGACGAGCAGCAGCCGGGTCAAGGACCTCGTCGACATCGCTATCATCGCCAGCACGCAAACGGTCCAGGCCACCGCGCTGACCTCAGCCGTGGTCAGCAACGCCGCAATGCGCAAGATCGAGCTTCCAGAAAGATTCACCGTGTCCGACGTGACCGGCTGGGCCGCCCGCTACCCGAAGGTCGCGGCCGAGGCACCCGGTCCGGCCCCCGACTTCGCCATTGCCGTTGCCCTGGCGAGCCAGATCTTCGATCCCATCCTCAACAGAACGGCCATCGGCTTCTGGAGCCCCTCATCGCGGAGCTGGACATCGGATTGATCCCGAGTCCGCGGACGCTGGAGTTGCTGGACCCGGTGGTGCCGGTGCCGTTGACCTTGACCATCAGAGGTGGCTCTTCGCCCCGGCGAGGAAACGGCCCTGGCCGCCCTTGCGGGCGGACTTGGCGGCGTACATCGCGTCGTCGGCACGGCGGAGCACCGTGTCGGCGTCCATGTCCGGGGTGGCCCGCACCACGCCGACGCTGACCCCGACGGCGGCTGTCTCGCCGGCCACGATGAACGGCTCGTCGAAGGCTCGCTCGATGCGATCGGACAGGCCGTCGGCGCCGCCGGGGCAGAGGATGACGAATTCGTCGCCGCCGTAGCGGGCCAGCACGTCGCCGTCGCGGACGCAGGTCAGCATCCGGGCCGACACCTGTTGCAGGAGTCCGTCGCCCGCGAGGTGGCCGAGCCGGTCGTTGACGCCCTTGAAGCCGTCGAGATCGCAGAACAGGACCGTCGGGGTGGCTCGCGGCTCGGCCAGCGCGCTTTCCAGCCGGTCCAGCAGCCGCGCCCGGTTGGGCAGGCCGGTCAGCGCGTCGTGGCCGGCCTGGTGCGCGAACGCCCGCTCGGCCCGTTCGCGTTGCGCCGACAGGGCGCCGATCCGGACCATGACCAGGGGCAGGACCACCGACGTCCCGACCGCCGGCATGACCATGTCGACGGTCCGTCCGGTCATCTGCTCGATGGCGGCGGCGATCGGCATGATGCCGATAGCGACGCCGAGGAAGATGAGGCGTGCGGGGGTGAGCCGGTCACGGACGGGTGTTCCGGACCGCAGCGCGGCGTCGATCGACGGGTCGGCGACCGCGGCGCCGGTCACCGCGTACGCGATCAGATAGACCGCATCCGACCACGCCGGCCGGGCCAGCACCGTCGTGGTGTGCGCGAGGGTCTGGCCCAGGTTGGCGATCAGCGACAGGACGAGGATGCCGATGAACGCGCGCAGCGCGGCGATGGGCCGGTCGCTGACCATCTCCACCCGGACGAGTGCGCCGAGCGACCCGGCCAGGCACAACAGCATGACCAGCGTCGCCGCCTGCTGGCTGATCGGAAGCCCGGTCGCCACCAGCACCTTGTGCAGCACCAGTGTCCAGAGCAGACCGACCAGACCGATTCCGATGACCGCGGCGTCGAGCACGCCGCCGAGGTCGCCGCGGCCGCGCTGCCACACGAGTCGCAGAGCGGCCAGCAACAACAGCAGCGCCCCGCCCATGATGAACAGGACGCTGACCTGGCTGGCGCTGGAGGTGAAGGCGACCTGGACGGCTTCGAACAGGCTGCCTAAGTTGATCACGAGTAGCCCGGCGAAGACGAGGATCGGGGCGGCCCGATCCCGGCCGGGGACCGGCCGCCGCCCGAGCCACGAGGGGACGAGCGAGCTGGCGCCGACCAGCAGGTAGCCGAACGGGCGCAACGTGTGCGGCAGCAGGACGGCGATGATCGCACCGGCGGTCGCCGCGAGCACGTAGGCGCCCAGCGCCCACCTTCTCCTGACCACGTCGACCGTCACGGCCGGTTCCTATCGGACGGGCCGACCCCGCCCTGCGCCCGGAAACCGAAAGGCACCCGAACCGCAACCGGCGGCGGCCGGGGTTGAACAGGCTGGAACTGATCGGGCCGTCGACCTCCGGCCGGGCTTCGACCCGGGGCATCTACAGTGGGGGCCGACCGGTGTGCGGGCATGGCCCACCGGCGCGAGGAGGTAGCGAGTCGTGGATCGTCAGACCAGACCGGTGATCGACACGACCACCTCCCACCCGGCCCGCCGTTACAACTATCTGCTCGGCGGCAAGGACAACTTCCAGGCCGACCGCGAGTCGGGCGACGAGCTGGCCCGGCTCAACCCGGCGATCAAGATCGCGGCGCTGGAGAACCGGGCGTTCCTGCAACGCGCCGTGGGCTTTCTGGCCGAGCAGGGCATCCGGCAATACGTCGACATCGGCACCGGGCTGCCGACCGCGGACAACACCCACGAGGTCGCCCAGCGAGTCGCCCCCGAGTCGCGCATCGTCTATGTCGACAACGACCCGCTCGTGCTGGTGCACGCCCGGGCATTGCTGACCAGCACTCCCGAGGGCCGCACCGCCTATCTCGAGGCCGACCTGCGCGAGCCCGAGAAGATTCTGAACGACCCGGTGCTGCGCGAAACCCTCGACCTCACGCAGCCGGTGGGCCTGGTCCTGGTTTCGGTCCTGCCGTTTCTGGCCGGCGACGACGTGGCCGGGCCGATCGTACGGACCCTGCTCGCTGCGATGCCCGCGGGCAGCTACCTGGTGCTCTCGCACGCCACCTTCGACACGCTCGATCCGGAGGTGGCCGCCCACTACTGGGAGATGTTCCACGCCGGCAAGTCCGACATCTGGCCGCGCACCGAGGCCGAGTTCCGCGGCCTGTTCGCCGGCCTCGAGCTGGTCGAGCCGGGCGTCGTGCAGGTCCACGAGTGGCGCCCCCGGCCCGATGCGACTCCGCGGGCCGCCAACGAGATCAACAACTGGGGCGCGGTCGGTCGCAAGCCCCAGGAGCAGGGCCCGGCCGCCGAGGCTGTTCAGGGTGACGGCGGCGGCGGTGCGGGAGACGGGTTGGAATAGCGCCTCCCCGATCGGGGAGGCCGTTTCAGCGGAGCTCGAAGACCGCCATCCGCTGGTTCGAATAGACCAGCGTGGCCAGGTCTTTCATCCGCGCGCCCGCCGGCCCCACGATCCGGTCGACCACCAGGAAGCGTACGTGGTACTTGTCGTGCATCTCGGCGATCCGGTCCGGGGTCGGGGCGGTGATCGTCTCGTCGTTGAGTTCGAGCAGCTTCGGGTTCCAGAACTTCGGTGACGGCTGCCCGGCCAGCCGGGGCGCGAACTGCCAGCCCTCGACCAGGACCGACCGCTCCGCGTACGCGCTGAGCCAGAAGGCCTGCGCGCCCATGCACTTACCACCGTCCTCGAGCGTCCGGCAGTGCACGTTGGTGGCGAGGACGTCGTTCGGGTTGCTGTGGTCACGCACCCAGCGGGCGGCCTCGACGCGGGACTCCGGCATCGGCCAGCTGCCCCAGCCGCCGCCGTTCATGTGGTCCAGGTCGCGCTTCGCGTCGAGCACCAGGCCGGGCGAGCCGGCCAGCAGGATTGCCGTGAGCAGCACCAGGCCACCCCTGCCGGCCAGCGCGGGGAAGGCGCGCCCGGACAGTCGCCAGACGATCCCGGCGATCAGGGCGACCCCGGCCAGGATTCCGGCCGGGATCAGGATCGGCAGCATCGACGCGAACGAGTAGCGCGCGCCGGAAGAGGCCTTCGAGACGATCAGAGCGACCACGGCGACGGTGACGGCGAAGGTCGCGGCGCCCCAGCCGAGGGCGGCCCGGCCGAGCTTCGGCAGGGCGGCCTTCTCGAACAGCAGCATCCAGCCCCAGGCCGACAGCAGCACGCCGAACGGCAGGCCGGTGCGCATGAACCAGACCGCGTTCATGTCGTCGAACATGAAGAACAGCGCCGGGCCGCCGATCGCGCCGCCGAGCAGGAACAGCTGGACCTTCTCGAGGCGGAGCCGCTGCCGCCAGGCCAGCGCGACGATCCCGGCCAGCCGCAGCTGCATGTTGATCAGGAATGCGACCCAGACGGTGACGACCAGCAGGAACTGCGCGCCGGCCGAGCGGCCGCCGGGCGGTTCCCTCCAGAACCACTCGATGTTGTGCAGCGGGGCCACGGACAGGCCGTACGTCTGGAAGCGGAACAGCACCGCGGTCGAGAACAGCTGACCGAGGCCGGCGATGACGCCCATCGCGAGGATCGGCCACGCGATCCTTCGGGTGACCAGCAGCGTGACCGCGCCGGCCAGGGCCAGACCCGCGAGCAGGACGGGCAGGTTGCTGGCCTTGGCGCCGCTGGACGCGATCACCAGCAGGGCGGCGATCGGGTACGCGCCCCAGCCGATCAGCGGGACGGCGTTCTCGTCCGTCTTGCGGCGCAGAACGTCACCGACGACCGCGATGAGCGCGGCGATCAGAGCCCAGCTGTAGGTCATCGACAGGCTGGGCCAGACCACGCCCTCCAGCTGGGTGCCGAAGACCAGGCTGATCGGGTCGGAGAAGTTGAACGAGCCGATCACCATGAACAACGCCGCGGCGACCAGGCCGACGTACTTGCGGCCGGACAGCCGCCAGCCGGCGATCGCGGTCAGCGCCGCGGTCAGCGCGAAGATCGCCGGGATCATCAGGCGCATGGTCAGGACCGGCAGGTCGATGCGACCGACCATGCTGCCCATCGCCAGGTGCACGAAGGAGAACCAGTGGTAGTGCAGCGGCTCCCCGGCGACCTGCGGCAGGTTGAGCGGGAAGTGGTGCTTGGCCTCGCCGGCCAGGGACAGCTGGTAGCCCAGGTCGATGTACTGCCGGGTGTTCTCGGCGTTCGGCAGGATCGGGTTCTCGATGAAGAACGTGAGGTAGACGTAGCCGGTGAAGAAGATGACGACCCCGGCCAGGGCCCATGACCAGCCGAGGCCGACCGGGGCGTACCCGGTGACCCGCCAGTGCCGGCGCAGCCTCGGGACGGCCAGGAACGGCACGATCACCAGCAGCGGCCAGAGGAAGATCACCGCGCGCAGGTTCAGCGCCGAGAACAGCGCCCACGCGGCCAGTTCCAGGCCCAGGCCGACGGCGGCGCCGAGCGCCAGGTCCTCGACCAGGGTGTGCGGGCGTCGGCGCAGGGACCGGTAGACCAGGGTGCCGGGCAGGATCACGGCGAGGACCGCGTACGCCGTGTAGCGCAGCACGTCCAGGACCGACGTGCCGGACGCGACCAGCAGGCCGGCCCCGATCAGATACGTCACGACCAGCGGCAGCCAGCGCTGGACGGCGCTCGGCCCGGTGGTCCCGGTCGTCCCGGTGGTCTCGGCGGGAGTGGAGTCTATGGCGGTATCGGTAGTGCTCGTCACAGACCGACCCGCTCCTTGTACGAGTCCGCGGAGCCGTCGCGGCTCGCCGGCACCCGCACTCCCGTCGCCGGCGCGGTCGCCGGGCCGGTCTCCGGCGCCGTCTCGGGGGCAGAGTCGGTGTCCGAGGCGATGAAGTACGCCGGACGGTTCTGCACCGCCGTGTACAGCCGCCCGACGTACTCGCCCAGCAGGCCCAGGCACAGCAGCTGGATCGCGCCCAGGAACAGCACCGCCAGGAACAGCGACGACCAGCCCGGCACCACCGCGCCCCGGACCCACACCACCAGGCCGGAGACGACCAGGATCGCGCACAGCACCATGCCGGACACGCCCAGCCAGGTCGCCAGCCGCAGCGGCGCCGCCGAGAAGTTCGTGATGCTGTCCACCGCGAGCATGATCATCTTGCGCAGCGGGTACTTCGTGCTGCCCGCCGCGCGCTCCTCACGCACGTAGGACACCTGACCGCTCGGGAAACCGATCCACGGCACCAGCAGGCGCAGCACCGGCGCCCGCTCCGGCAGCTCCCGCAGCGCCTCGACGGTCGTCCGTGACAGCAGACGGAAGTCACCGCCCTGCGACGGCACGTTGCGGCCCACCATCCGGCGCATCAGCCGGTAGTAGACCCCGGCCGACCACCGCTTGAACCGGGTGTCGGTGCCCCGGTCGCTGCGTACGCCGTAGACGATGTCCAGGTTCTGCGAGCGGGCCAGCTCCAGCATCTCCGGGATCTTCTCCGGCGGGTCCTGCAGGTCCGCGTCGATGCTGGCGACGTAGGAGCCCGTCGACGACATCAGACCCGCGTTCAGCGCGGCCTGGTGCCCGCTGTTGCGGCGCAGGCGCACGATCCGCAGCTCCGGCCACGTGCGCCGGATACCCAGCAGGATCGCGTACGTCGAGTCCCGGCTGCCGTCGTCGACGGCGACCACCTCGTACGGTTCACCGACGCCGTCGAGAGCCGGCCGCAGCCGCTCGATCAGCAATGGGATGACCGCTTCCTCGTTGAACATCGGGATGACGACCGACAGCGTCAGACCGGGCTCGCTCAAGGGACTCCCCCACGTGTTCCGCGGCGCGGAGCGAAGCGGCGACTACGTCAGCCGATCGGCCTTACACCACGCGCTGTGATCAAATGTGAATTCTTCTCCAACGGCAGCCGCACAATATATCGCCCGGCCGCATTTCGGGAACCCGCCCCGGCCGGGGCGGGCACAGGGTTGCCTATCGTGCTGGAACGGTGTCAGCGGGTCGCGGAACCAGCGTATCCGGGCCGGTTCATCACCTCATCAGCCGACGAGAGAGATCACCCAAGCGGTCCCGGAGCGTACGCCGCGCCGCGGGCGCCCAGGTCGGCGCCGGCTGCGGCGGCGAGGGTGGTGTCGGGGCGTACGCGTCACCACCGAAAGAGCACCAGAGCCAACCAAGGGCTTCATAAGCCGGACCGCGCACCGACTGGGGCGAACGCAAACGCAACACAGCCTCGCCCTGGTCTGGATCCACGCCACCGAAGGGGAAAATCTCTTCGCGTCCCATCGACACCTACCCGGAACGCAACGTGGCACCGTCGCCGACGCAGGCCTATCGATCGACCGCGCGTGGTGGCGAGCCAACCGGCTCGGACGCCACCGAGATCGGTTCGAGGCGCTGGTGTCGTGAAACGAGCGACCAGATCTGAAGCACGTGGGCGTGCCCGGTCGTCGGCTCTACCCGCCGATCAACGCGGTCCCGATGCCGCCCGGCCCGCACATGCAGGTTGTCGATCAGGCTGCCCCACCGCGGGTCGTCGTCGAACACGACGTGGATGAACCCGGCCAGACCCTTGTCGTCCTCGGCCGGCAAGGTCGCGCCGCGACCCGGCGCGGCCAGCCGCCCGGCCCAGACCCCCAGCCGGTCGGCCTCGACATCCCCGTCGATGAACGAGTCGGCGTAAGCGCCCCGATAGTGCCGCCGCCAGCTGTCCGCGTGCAGAAGCGCGACCCGCTCGGCATCGTCAGCCCGGGCCGGTCGCAACGGATACGTCCCCATCCGACCAACCTGCCCAGGCCGGGGCGACCCGTCGCGAGATATCCCACATGCGGAGATCGAGCCGCTATCGCAGACCGTCCGAGGCGTTGGATAGGCCCCGGTCTTCAGCCCAAAGACCCAGAACTCGGACCGAAAATCGCCGGGAAAACTGTTATCGCCAACCGCTCTTTAGAAGCTTCTTAAGGGATGAGGAGTACGGCCGGAAACGTGCCTACGCTGCTCGCCGTCCGCTTACCTTTCTTCGGAGCAGGAGCGATCCGTGCCATACACCGCTGCGCCCAACCCTGAGACGGCCCCTCGGCCGAAGCGGGGTCGCGCCGTCCTCCTGGGCAGCCTGGCCGTCGCGGCGGTGGCCGTCGCAGCGACCGGGATCCATCTGGCCGGCGCCAGGTCGGCCAGGCCGACACCGACCGCGAACGCGGCCCACACCCTGGCCACCGTCTTGCCCGCCGGCGCCACGCCATTGCCGTCGACCTCGGCCTCTCCGCAGAAGTCGGCCGGCACGCAGGCGAAAACGGCGACGACCGCGCCGCCGCAGGCGACCGCGAAGGGCGGCTGGATCCCGGTCGACCAGGCGGCGTGGCAGAAGCAGGTGGCCGCCTACCGGGCCCGCAAGGTCGACCCGGTGCCGTCCGGCGTGGCCGGCGTCCCGGAGTTCCGGGCCGACTGCACCTACAGCCATCGGCTCGCCGACGACCCGATCGTCTTCCCCGGACTGCCGGGCGCCTCCCACATGCACTCGTTCTTCGGCAACAAGGCGGTCGACGCCGCCACCACGGCCGGCGACCTCACCAGGTTCACCGCCACCACGTGCAAGCCGGCGCTCGACCACTCCTCGTACTGGGTGCCGACGCTCTACGACGCCGCCACCAGGAAGCCGGTCGAGCCCACCGGCTTCCGCGTCTACTACCGCTCGATCCGGAACAACTCGACCGGCGTGCTGCCGATCCCGACCGGCCTCCGCATGATCGCGGGCGACGCGAAGAAGAAGGTGGCGACCCCGCGCGGCGCCCAGGGCCAGTTCTACTGCGCCTTCTACGGCCCGGGCGACCTCGACGGCGTCGCCCGCAGCAGCAACGGCAACTGGCCGATCTGCGACCCCGCGAGCTACGCCACGCTGCACTACATGCTGCAGTTCCCGGACTGCTGGGACGGCAAGCACCTCGACAGCCCCGACCACAAGGAGCACGTCGCGTACGGCACCGACAAGGGCTGCCCGGCCGACCACCCGGTCCGCATCCCGTCCCTCACGTTCGACATCACCTACGGCGCGAAGGGCACCCGGCAGGGCTACTACCTGTCATCCGACCCGACCGGCCACACCGCCTCGTCGATGCACGGCGACGCGTTCCTGATGTGGGACCCGGACGCGATGAACAAGCGCACCAAGGACTGTGTGCTCAACCGCCGCCAGTGCGACAACGACGGCTACGAGCACTGATTCAGACCTCGATGGTGGCCGCGGAACTCCTGGGCGGCTGCAGCCACGCGGCCGCCGCACCCCGGCCCGCGACCACGACCCCGACGGCGTTCAACGGCACCGACCTGGCCTGGATCGAAGTGAACATCGCCATGGACGAGCAGTTGCCGCCGCTGCTCACGTTCGTACCGGAAAGGGCCGGCGGCGATGCCGCG
>DASWRZ010000502.1:0-14561 GCA_036402935.1 Actinoplanes sp. | reverse complement strand
TTTCCAGATCGAGTAGTAGTGCCGCGGACGCACGGTGACCTCGGCGGACACTCGCTGGCGCCGCAGCGCCGTCCGGGCCCGGGCGCTCACGTCGGCGAGGAACTCGTCCCAGCCGGGCCGGTTGCGCACGTGCTCGTCGATGCGCGCGTAGGAGTCGGGCTCCAGGTGGTAGAGCACGACGTCGTCGAGGTCGCGCTTGAGGGCCTGGATGCCGAGCCGGTCGCAGAGCGGGACGAGCACGTCGAGCGTGGCGGTGGCGATGCGGGCGCGGGAGGCCGGGGAGCGCGCGTCGAGCGTACGCATGTTGTGCAGCCGGTCGGCCAGCTTGATCACCAGGACGCGGACGTCCTTGCCGGCCGCCACGATCATCTTGCGGATCGTCTCGGCCTCGGCCACCTTGCCGTAGAACGCCTTGTCGAACTTGGTCACGCCGTCGACCAGGTGGGTCACCTCGGGCCCGAAGTCGCTGTGCAGCGCCTCCAGCGTGTATTGCGTGTCCTCCACCGTGTCGTGCAGCAGGGCGGCGACCAGGGTGGTCGTGTCCATGCCGAGCTCGGCGCAGATCTGCGCGACCGCGACCGGGTGCGTGATGTAGGGATCGCCGGACTTGCGCATCTGACCGCGGTGCATGTTCTCCGCGATCACGTAGCTGCGGCGGAGCACGCCCGCGTCCGCCGACGGGTGGATGTTGCGATGGGTGCGCGTCAGGACGGTGACGGGATCGTCGTCGTTGCCCTGAAAGCTCAGGAAGGACCGGAGACGCTGGGTGAGCGTCTGGTCGCCGGATGAGGCCGGAAAGGCGCGTCCAAGGGCGGCGCCGTGGCCGGCGTCGACGTCCACTGGACACCCCCTCACCGATCGTCCAACGACTACGGCGAGTCGCCGCTGTGGACCACCTGGCAAATCGTTGTGAACTCACCCGAATCTGCCCGGGCAATCCACTTGCCTTACAGCCTAAGCGAGCGGGCGTCATCCGAACGGTCAGTTACGGATGAGCGAACGGACGAGTCTTTGCCCGACGCCGCCGTCTCAGCCTTGCTGAGCAGGCTAGTAAACCGCGCGGCGCCACGAACCGGTGACACCCAGTCGCCAGAGGTTTCCACCAACCGGGTGTCGGGGCGTTCCAGCCACGCGAGGATCCGTTCCGTCTCCTCGGCCGAGGCGGCCGGCACCGGACCCGGTCCGGGTAGGACCGTCTCGGCGGTCAGCCGGACCATGTCGAGGGTCGGCCGGGGGTGCTGATAGGGCGGAGAGGTGCCGGCCGCGGCGAGCCGGCCGTGCCGGACCACGATGATCTCCCACCCACCGATCTGATCGCGCCGGGCGGCGACCACCTCGGCCAGCCGGGTCACGGCACTGAGCCGCTGCATGCGGACGGTGGCCCGGAGCAGCGCGATCAGCCGCGACCGGATCACCGCCGCCTCCTCGTAGCGCTGCCGGTCGGCCAGCACCTCGATGCGGTCCATCAGGGCGGCGACCACCGGCTCGGGGTCGCCGGTGGTCGCCGTGCTGAACGGCAGGGCGGCACGCAGCGCGTAGTCCTCCGGGGTGATCTTGTGTTCGCACGGGGCCGGGCATCGGCCCAGCTCGGCCAGGGCGCAGGCCGGCGTGATCGTGCGTACGGACAGGGTGTGGGTGCACTGCCGCAGCGGGACGGCGTCGTAGACCCCGGCGGCCGCCAGCTCGGCCGTGCGCCGGGACGAGAACGGGCCCAGATAGGCCGCGCCGTCGTCGGCCAGCCGGCGCACCACCGACAGCCGCGGATAGGCCTCCTCGGTCAGCTTGAGCCAGACCACCCGCTCCGGATATTTCGACCGGCGGTTGTAGGGCGGCGAGTGGGTCGCGATCAGCCGCAGCTCGCGGACCTCGGCCTCGAGCGAGTGGGCGCACTCCACCGCCTCGACCTTGGCCGCCGCGCCGAGCATCTCGGAGATGCGGGCGCGCTTCTCGCTCGCCGTGAAATAGCTGCGTACGCGGGTCGCGATGTCCTTGGACGTGCCGACGTAGAGCGGGCGGTCGTCGGCGGCCCGGAACACGTAGACCCCGGGCACGTGCGGCAGGCCGTCGGCCAGGTGCCGCTGGCGCCGCTGGTTGGGCGTGACCGCCTTGGCGAACTCGATCGCGTCACCCAGCGTGTGCACCTTGAAGCTGCCCAGCCGCTCGATCAGCCCGTGCAGCACGTCGACCGTCGCCTTGGCGTCGTCGAGCGCCCGGTGGGTGGGCTGCACCTGGGCGTGGAAGAAGTGGGCCAGCGTCGCCAGCTTGCGGTTGGGCACCTCGTCGCGGGTCAGCGCCCGCCGGGCCAGCGCCGCCGTGTCGAGAACTCGCAGCTGGGGCCACGGGTAGCCGTGCCGGGCGCAGGCCGCCTTGAGGAAGCCGACGTCATAGGGCGCGTTGTGAGCGACCAGCACCGAGCCGCGCAGGAACTCCAGCAGACCCGGCAGCACCGACTCGATCGGCGGGGCGGGCGCCAGCATCGCCTCGGTGATGCCGGTCAGGACGGTGATGAACGGAGGGATCGGCTCACCGGGGTTGACCAGCGTGCCGAACTCGCCCAGCCGTTCACCGGCGCGCACCTTGACCGCCCCGATCTCGGTGATGCCGGCCCCGTCGGCCGCACCGCCGGTGGTCTCCAGGTCGAGGACCACGAAGGTGGTGTCGGCGAGCGACAGAGCGGCCGGATCGACCGAGCCGTCGGCACTGAGGAACGTGTCCAGAGTGCCCTGGACATATGCGGGTTGTGCCACGGCGGGGAGATTAGAGCGGGGGTATGACAAGAACCGGAAGGGGCTTGAAAAGATCACTTGCTTCCGCAAGCTTTTCCCCTGCACACGGTGTGAGAATAGGTAGATGTCCGCGCCGCTTCCGTTTCACGACCGCCCCGCAGAGGAGGCGGCGACCGACGCGGACTTCGTTCCTGAGCCGGTGCTGCCCGAGGCGGTCCGGCAGCGCATCACCGCTCTGGCCGCGGCCGCGCTGCCCGGTCTGCCCGCCGACGAGATCCCGGTCGCCGTGCGCCGGGTCGCCCGTTTCGCCCCCAACCGCCGGGCCCGGCTCGGCGGCCGCGAGATCGCCGCACAGCTCGCCTCCGACCCGCTCTTCCGCCAGCGCATCGGCGCCCGCGTGATGACCGAGGCCGGCGACCTGGGCGCGGCCGTGACCGAGGGCATGGCCCCGGCCGCCGCCGACCCGGTCGAGGTCGCCGCGCTGGCCTACCTGGGCCGCCCCGAGGGCTGGCGCGACCTGATCGACCAGGCCGGCGACGCGGTCCGGGCCGAGGCCGACAGCGCCGCGGTGGCCGGTCAGGTGCGTGACGCCGAGCATCGGGCGGCGCGGGCCGAGCACGACCGGGCGGTCGCCCGGGTCGAGGCCGACAAGCTGCGCGACGAGCTGGCCCGGGTCCGCGAGGAGCTCGGCCAGCTGCGCGAGGAGGCGCGGGCCACCGGCAAGGCCCTGCGCGAGGCGCACGCCGCGCAAAAACGCGCGAGCGACCTGCTGGCCACGGAAAAGGGACGCGCGTCGCGCATCGCGGCTGACCACGACGCCGAGGTACGCCGTCTGAAGACGCGCCTGGCCGACGCCGAAGCCGCCGCCGCGACCGGCAAGCAGCAGGCCAAGGACGCGCGGGCGGTCGACGATGCCCGGTTGTGGCTGCTGCTCGAGACGATCGGGCAGGCCGCCTCGGGCCTGCGCCGCGAGCTGGCGCTCGGCCCGCAGGACCGGCTGCCCGCGGACTTCGTGGCCGAGACCTCGGCCGAGCGGCCGGGCTCGCCCGAGCGTTCCCGGGCCCGAGCCCAGGACACCGACGACCCGGGCCGGCTCGACCAGCTGCTCGCGCTGCCCCGCGCCCATCTGATCGTCGACGGCTACAACGTGACCAAGCGTGGCTTCGCCGACATGTCGCTCGAGCAGCAACGCAAGCGGCTGATCACCGGTCTGGGCGGCATCGCGGCCCAGACCGGCGACGAGATCACGGTGGTGTTCGACGGTGCCGAGCGGGTGCACGGCCTGCCGCCGGCTCCCCGGGGCGTACGCGTGCTCTTCTCCCACAAGGGCGACACCGCCGACGAGCTGATCCGCCAGCTGGTGCGGGCCGAGCCGCCGGGGCGGCCGATCGTGGTGGTCTCCTCCGACCGCGAGGTGGCCGACGGGGTGCGCCGGCACGGGGCCTATCCGATGGGCGCCGACTCCCTCCTACGCCGCCTGGCCAGGTCCTGAGCGTTTTTGTCATACCCCCCACTTAGCGTGATGGTCACCGATGGTGTTCATCGTGTTGGAGGAGGAGTGATGATCGTCGACTGCGGTCGCTGTCCCGACCAGGGTCACTGCGCTGGCTGTCTGATCGGCACGCTGCTCGACACCCCCGACGGCATCGCCGACCTGACCGCCGGCGAGCTGCGCGCGATCGAGGTCTTCGAGCTGGCCGGCTTCGAGGTCGAGCTGCTCGAGACCCCGGAGCCGCCGGTGGTGGTGCCGGTCCCGATGTTCCCGCGCCGCCGCGACGTCGCATGAGGGCGCAAGGCCCTCTCTAGGATGGTGCGGTGACTCGGCTTGGTGCGGTGACTCGGCTTGGTGCGGCGTGACGACGCGTGGGTGGGCGGCCTGTGTGCTGGCCGTTCTGGTGGTTGCGCTGGCGGTCTTCGCGGCGGTGACGATCCCGTGGCACCGCGCGCCGGCGCCGCGGGCCGACCAGGTGGCGTCGCTCGCCTCGCTGCCGCGTGATCAGGTGGCCCGCGCCCGGGCGTTCCACTCTTCGCTGCGCCCGGGTTCTTATGGATCGATGGTGATCGGCCTGGCCGGCGCCCTGCTGCTCGGGCTGACCCCGCTCGGCGCGCGGCTGGTTTCGCTGGCCGGGCGCCCGTTCGGCGGCAACTGGATCGCCGAGGCGGTGCTCGGCGGGCTCGCCGTGGTGCTGGTCGTCGAGATCGTCACGCTGCCGTTCGCCGCCTGGCGGCACGTGATCGTGGTCCGCTACGGCATCTCCACCCAGTCGTGGGGCGCCTGGGCGGTCGACCTGGTCAAGTCGTTCGCGGTCGGTGCGGTCATCGGCGGCGTGGCCCTGCTCGGCTTCTACGCGATCGTGCACTTCGCGCCCCGGCTCTGGTGGGCGTTCGGGGCGGTGGGTGCGGCGGCCCTGGTCGTACTGCTCTCGTTCATCCTGCCGGTGCTGGTCGAGCCGGTCTTCAACAAGTTCACGCCGATGGCCGACGGCCCGCTGCGGTCCGAGCTGATCGCCCTGGCCGCCCGCGACGGGGTGCCCGTGCGCGACGTGCTGGTCGCCGACGCGTCCCGCCGCACCCGGGCGGTCAACGCGTACGTCTCGGGGCTCGGCCCGACCCGGCGCATCGTCGTCTACGACACCATGCTGACCGAGGCGACACCCGACGAGGTGGTGTCGGTGGTCGCCCACGAGCTGGGCCACGCCAAGGACAACGACGTGCTGACCGGCACCGTGATCGGTGCGCTCGGCACCGCGGCCGCCGTGATCGCGATCTTCCTGCTCGGCTCGTGGGGCGGCCTGCTCCGGCTGGCCGGCATCGACACGATCGGCGAGCCCCGTGGCATCGGGTTGCTGGTCGCCGTGGCCACACTCGCCGGCCTGGTCGCCGGCCCCGCCCAGGGCTTCGTCTCCCGGCGCATCGAGGCCCGGGCCGACACCCACGCGCTGCTGCTGACCGGCGATCCGGTCACGTTCGAGGCCATGCAGCGCCGCCTCGGCTCGGTCAACCTGTCCGACCCCGATCCGCCGACCTGGGAGTACCTGATCTCCGCCTCCCACCCGTCCACGGTGGAGCGGATGGCCGCCGCCCGGGCCTTCGCCCGCGCCCACTCCGGGAGCACCCGTTGATCGTCGCCGGCCGGCTGCCGTTCGCGTCCGCCCGGCTGACCGGGGCGTACGCCTGATGGGGCGCACCCTGCTCATCACGAACGACTTCCCGCCCCGGCCGGGCGGCATCCAGCAGTTCGTGCACAACCTGGCCGTGCGGCAGCCCGCGGACTCGCTCGTCGTCTACGCGTCGACCTGGAAAGGGTCGAAGGCGTTCGACGCCGAGCAGCCGTTCGAGGTGGTGCGCGAGGCGACCGGGGTGCTGCTGCCGACCCCGGCGGTGGCCAAGCGGGCGGCCGAGTTGGCCCGGGCACACGACTGCGACCGGGTGTGGTTCGGCGCGGCGGCGCCGCTCGGCCTGCTCGCCGAAGGCCTGCGCCGGCGGGCCGGGGTCGAGCGCACGGTCGCGATCACCCACGGCCACGAGATCGGCTGGGCGGCCCTGCCCGGCGCCCGCGCCCTGCTGCGGCGCATCGCCCGGGGCAACGACGTGGTGACCTACCTCGGCGACTACCAGCGGGTCCGCCTTCAGCGCGCGCTCGGCGGGCTGACCTCGCTCCAGCGGCTGGCCCCCGGCGTCGACGTCGACAAGTTCCACCCCGGAGTCGACGGCTCGGAGGTCCGCGCCCGCCACGGTCTCACCGGCCGTCCCGTGATCGTCTGCGTCTCCCGCCTGGTGCCGCGCAAGGGCCAGGACATGCTGATCCGGGCGCTGCCCGCGGTGCGGCGCCGGGTCCCCGGGGCGGCGTTGCTGCTGGTCAGCGGCGGGCCCTACCGGCCCAAGCTCGAGCGCCTGGCCCGCGAGCAGGGCGTCGAGTCCGATGTGGTCTTCACCGGCTCGGTCCCGTGGGCCGAGTTGCCTCAGCACTACGCGGCCGGCGACGTCTATGCGATGCCCTGCCGCACCCGGGCCGGCGGCCTCGACGTCGAAGGCCTGGGCATCGTCTATCTGGAAGCCTCGGCGACCGGCCTCCCGGTGGTCGGCGGCGACTCGGGCGGCGCCCCCGACGCGGTCCGCGAGGGCGAGACGGGCTACGTGGTCGGCGGCCGTGACGTGGCGGCCCTGTCGGCCCGCCTGATCGACCTGCTCACCGACGGGTCCCGCGCCACGGCGATGGGCGAGGCCGGCCGTGCCTGGGTCGAGAAGGAGTGGCAGTGGCCCACCCAGGCCGCCCGCCTGGAGTCCCTCCTGGCCGCCCCCGACGGCAGCTCCTGACCCGGCCGCCGGTCCTGGCGCGGCCGGCTATGGCGCGGCCGGCTATGGCGCGGCCGGCTATGACGCGGCCAGTTCTGATCGGATCGCAGCCGGCAGCCAGCTCTGACGCGGCTGGCCTTGACTCGGCCAGCTCTGACGCGGCCGATCCTGACCCCGGCCAATCCTGACCTGGCCCGCCCTGATCTCGCAGCGTGAGTGAATCTCGACCGTCTGAAACCAGACAGACGTGCCGGCCCGCAAAGGCATAGAAAGACGGCAGAGCTCCTAACCCGGCAGCCCGACGCCGCCGGTTGCGCCCGGGTTCCGCCGCGAGGCCGACGACCCCGATCACCGCCCAGGACGGCACTGCCCCCGATCGCCGCATGTGAGGCGAGGAGCTCCCACCGAGGTCCCCCGAGACGGAGCCGCTGATGCCGCAGTCCGCCGACGCCTCCTCAACCGAATCGACCACCTCAGCTCCGCCGCCGGCGCCCACCCCGTCGTGGGCGGGGTCCACTGAACCAGCCGGGTATGACGATTTTTCGACGTCGTCCACCGAGAGCGCCGGATCCGGCGGTGCGGCGGCAGAGCTCGACGACGGCGAGCTGGCGCTGCCCTACTGGCTGACCTCGACCGAGGAGGCGGCCAACGCCACGTTCTTCAAGATGCTCAAGAGGCTGCCCGCACTCCTGAGAGAGGCCTGGCTCCTGGCCTGGCACGCCAGCCGGGCGACCACGGCCGCGGTCGTCGTCTTCCAGATCTTCGGCGGCGCGGCCAGCGCGGTCGGGCTGATCAGCGTGGTCGGCGTGTTCAACGGGCTGCTGCAGGAGGGGCCGACTCCCGGGCGCGTGCGCGCCGCCGTACCGTCGCTGCTGCTGCTCATCGGAGCCGCCGCCGTCCGCGGAGCCCTCACCTCGGCCGCCGCGGCGGCCAACGGTCGCCTCGCGCCGCTGGTCTATCAGGCCGCCGAGATGCGGCTGCTCGACCTCACCACCCAGGTCGACCTGTCCACCTTCGACGATCCGCAGTGGCGGGACGCGATGGAGCGGGCCCGCGACCGGGGCATCGCCGCCGCCGAGCAGCTCGTGAACCAGGCGATCGACCTGGTCACCAACATGGTCGGGTTGATCGCGGCGGCCGGGGTGCTGGCCGTGCTGCACCCGGTCCTGCTGCCGCTGCTGGTGCTGACCGTGGTGCCGGTCGGGTGGGCGGCGGTGCGGTCGGCGCGGCTCAATCACCGGCGGCTGCTGCGGCTGATCGCGGTCTGGCGGCGGCAGCGGATGCTGGCCGAGTTGCTCGCGGCGCGGGAGCCGGCGCCTGAGCTGCGGGCGTTCACGCTGCGCGGGTTCCTGCTCGGCGAGGTGCGGCGGCTGCTGCGGATCTCGACCAACGAGGAGATCCGGGTCGCTCAGCGGCAGGCCCGGACGACCCTGGTCGGCGCGGCCCTCAGTTCGGCCGCGACCGGAGTCACCTATGCGGTCCTGCTCTGGCTGCTGTGGACGGGACGGATGGCGCTGGCCGCGGGCGGCGCCGCCGCGTACGCGATAAACATGGGAATCGGGAAACTGAGCGAGATCGCCTTCACGGCCAACCGGGTTTTTGAGCAGGGTCTTTACTTCGCCGATTTCCAGGGCTTCTGCGAGCTGTCGCGATCACGGGCGGAGCCTTCGCCGGGCGGCGCGGCTCCGCCGGCCTTCGGCGAGATCACGGTCGAGAACGTCACCTTCCGCTATCCGGATGCCGAGCGCCCGGCCGTACGCGACGTGACCATGACCCTGCGCCGCGGTGAGGTGATCGCCCTGGTCGGCGAGAACGGTTCCGGCAAGTCGACGCTGGCTGCCCTGCTCGCGGGCCTTTACCGGCCGCAGGAGGGCACGATCAGCTGGGACGGGGTTGATCTTGACAATACGGACCCGGAAACCGTGCGGGAGCGGGTGGCCGTGGTCATGCAGGAGCCGACCCGCTGGCCGCTCTCGGCTCGCGCCAACATCACGATCGGCCGGCATGCCCGCCCGGCGGCCGAGACCGACGTGCACGGCGCGGCCCGTGCCGGCGACGCCCACGACTTCGTGATGGAGCTGACCCGGCAGTACGAGACCCTGCTGTCCCGCCACTTCACCGACGGCGCCGACCTGTCGGGCGGGCAGTGGCAGCGGCTGGCGGTCAGCCGCGCCTTCTATCGCGACGCCCCGCTGCTGATCTGCGACGAGCCGACCGCCAACCTCGATGCCCGGGCCGAGCACGACGTCTACCAGCGGCTGCGGGAACTGGCCTCGGGCCGTACGGTCGTGCTGATCACCCACCGCATGGCGAGCGTCCGCGAGGCCGACCGCATCTACGTGCTCGACCACGGGGCGGTCGTCGAGGAGGGTGACCACGGCACCCTGATGGCGGCCGACGGCATCTACGCCCAGCTCTTCACGTTGCAGGCCAGCGCCTACGCGTAGGCCTGGGCGACCTGCTCGCTGATCCACTTCACGCACCCCCGGTCGACGACCGGTCCGTCCTCCCAGGGCGGGTGCGCGAGCGAGTCCTCCTGCTCCAACGGGACCATGCCGGTGATCACCTGTCGGCCGCCGGAGCGTTCGATCGTGAGGCGCTGGTTCGCGTCGGGCGCATCGCGGCTGCCGCCGCCGATGACGCAGGCGGTGAAGCAGTACGCGATGTTCACGTCGACGGTCAGAACCGTTGCGGACGGGTCCGACAGCAGTACGGGCCGATAGGTGAACTGGGTGACGCCCAGCCCGCGCAGCGCCCGGAACATCGTGCGGTAGCGCGGCCGCAGCGCGGGGGCGACCGCGTCGGCCCAGCCCGTCTCGTCGCCGGTCATCAGCGGGTGGGCCTGCTCCTGGAGCATCAGGCTCGCCCGGTCGAAGAGCGACGGCCGCGGCGCCCCGGCCGCGAGCCCGGCACCCCATTGGCGACCGGTCCCCGGGATCGGGAGGATCACGATCAGGAGCAGCGCGACGACCAGCGCGCCGGCGAGCTTCAGCCGGCCTGCTCGCGTGTCCACGTCATGCACCCTCGTCCACCGCGATGCCGATCACGTGGCCGCGCTTGTCGATCATGACCGGCATCCAACCAGAACCCGGCGCTCCGGAAGACCCGGGCGGCAAACGCCGCTAACCGACGATCTCGGCCACCTCGGCCGGGTGCGGCGGCGCCGGCGACGTCGGCGTCCGGGTCATTTTCCGTACGCCCGGGACCGCGAGCTGCGACAGGGCGGCCAGAAAGAGCACGGCCGCGCAGGCGATCAGCACCCGGTTGATTCCGTACGCCCGGAAGAGCGGCCCGGCCAGCGCATTGCCGATCGGCATGGCCAGGAACGAGGTCAGATAGTCCCAGGAGGCGACCCGCCCGAGCGCCCGGTGGGGCACGTGGTCCTGGATCGCCGTCTCCCAGGCCACGTCGAAGAAGAACAGGCCCGCGTAGCCGACCACGGCCCCGGCCATGACGGCGACGAGGACGGCCGGCCACACGTACGCCAAAACCCAGAGAGGCATCAGCATGAGCGTGAGCCAACCCGCCCGGAGCGGGTGCCGCGGCCGCAAGCGCAGGCCGAGCCCGGCGCCGAGGAACCCGCCGAGGCCCTCGGCCGAGGCGATGAAGCCGGCCGCCGAGGCCCCGCCGAGGCGCTGGATCGCGATCACCTGCACGAGCACGAGGATCACGCCGTTGGCGACGTGGTAGGTCGTCGCCGCGAACAGCCCGCCGACCAGCCAGTCGCGCTTGCTGATCTCGCGCCAGCCCTCGCCCATCTCGCGCAGCATCGACGCGTGCGGGCCGCGCTCGGTCCGCACCCGCAGCAGCAGGGCGGCCGCCATCGAGGCGAGGAAGCTGGCCGCGTTGACCGCGAACCCGGCCGGGGCGCCGAACGCGGCCACGGTGAGGCCGCCGAGCGCCGGACCGACCACCGAGCTGCCGGTCTGCAGCATGCTTAGCGTCGCGTTGGCCCGCTGCCGCTGCCCGGCCGGGACCAGCAGCGGCTTGAGCGAGCTCATCGCCGGGCTGAAGAAGCTGCCCGCCCCGGCCGAGATGGCGGCGACCGCGCAGAGCAGGGCCAGGTGGTAGCCGTGGCCGAGGAACATCACGGCCAGCGCGCCCGCGGCGATCAGCCGCACCAGGTCGGAGCCGACCATCACGTGCTGCGGCTGGAGCCGGTCGGCCCACACCCCGCCGAACAGCGAGCAGATCAGCATCGCGACGACCGACGTGGCCATGACCAGGCCGAGGTCGCCGGGGCCGCCGCCCGCTGTGACCACGGCGACGGCGAGGGCGACGGTCTGGAAGCCGTTGCCGACCCAGGAGAGCGTCTGGCCGGTGGCGAGCAGGCGGAAGTCGGAGAGCATGGGCTCAAACTAATTTATCGTCTAACTATTCACAATCTAAAAATAAAGCGCTGTCGGGATTCTGGCATGAGGCGCAACGCGGTGGCACAGTATGCCTATGGATCCGGTGGGGATAGCCGCGGTCGCGGTCGTGCTGGTCGTCGGGGTGGCGGGCGGCCTCTGGCGAAGCCGCACGAGCGGCCGGCTGCGTGACGTCGCCGCACCGCCAACCGACGGTGCGGCGGTTGGCGGTGCGGCGGTTGGCGGTGCGGCGGTCGGCGGTGCGGCGGTCGGCGGTGTCGCGGTGGGCACGGCCGACCCGGCCTCGACCGCTGCGGCGGGCGGCCTGCCTCTCGACCCGGCGGTGCTCGCCGGGCTGGGGATCGAGCTGGGGGACAGCGTCACGCTGTTGCAGTTCTCCTCCGCCGTTTGCGCGCCCTGCCGGGCGGTGAGCCGGATCAGCTCCGAGGTGGCCGGCGAGATCGACGGCGTCCGGCACGTCGAAGTCGACGCCGAGGAGCACCTCGACGTGGTCAGGACGCTGGGCATCTGGCGCACACCGACACTGCTCGTGCTCGATCGGCAGGGGCGGGTGGTCAAGCGGGCTACGGGCGTACCTCAGAAACCGCACCTGATCGCGGCCGTGAGCGAAACGATTTGACGTCTTATTATCAGACGGTGGCAGAATCGGGAGCGTGAGCGAGCAGCCGCGAGACAGTGTCGACGACCATGTGGCGCGCTGGGCGGCGTTCTGGAAGGACGACCCGACCTTCGCGCCCGAGGTCGAGGGCGTGCTGGTGCGGATGCAATACATCCTGCGCGAGCTGCGCCGGGAGGACGCGTCCGCCTTCGCCGGGTCGAAGGAGCTGTCGCTCGAGGACTACAAGACCCTGCACGCGCTGATGATCCAGCCGTGGCCGGTCGAGGCGACGCCGGCCCAGCTCGCCGACACCCTCAACGTCACCCGCGCCGCGATCACCAGCCGGCTCGACCGGCTCGTCGCGGCCGAACTGGTCACCCGGCAGGTCGACGAGACCGACCGCCGGCGTGTGCTGGTGCGGCCCACCGCGGCCGGCCGCGCGGCCTGGAACCGGCACATCTTCGAGGGCTCGGCCCGTGATCAGCGCATGCTCGGCGCCCTCAGCGTCGACGAGTTGAAGCAACTCAACGCCCTGCTGCGGAAGGTTCTGATTTCCCGGGAAAGTTGATCGACTTTCCGGTGATGGCTCTCACGGCGCTTTTCCGGGTCCCGGATGCGACGCTTCGACCCATGGAACTCGACCCGCGCGGGCAGCGGTTCGCCGCCGCCGTGACCAGCCTGGTGCTGGTCGTCATCCTGCTGACCGGGTGGGGCTGGCTGGCGCTGGTGCAGACGCTGATCTTCGCGATCACCGCGTACGACCCGCGCAAGGGACCCTACGGCCTGATCTACCGCGCGTTGGTGCTGCCCCGGATCGGGCCGCCGGCCGAGCGCGAGCCGGCCGCGCCGGTGCGCTTCGCCCAGCTGGTCGGCTTCACCTTCGTGGCCGTCGCCACGATCGGCTATCTCAGCGGCGCGACCGCGCTCGGCGTCGTTCTCACCGCCTTCGCCCTGCTGGCCGCCTTCCTCAACGCCGCCTTCGGGCTGTGTCTGGGCTGCGAGGCCTATCTGGCCCTGCGCCGGCTGCGGCCGGCGCAGGCCAAATGACCTAGAACTGGGTGACCTAGAACTGGGTGACCTAGAACTGGGTGACCTAGAACTGGGTGACCTAGAACTGGGTGACCTAGAACTGGGTGACCTAGAACTGGGTGACCTAGAACTTGGGGGCGTCGGGAGCCTCGAGCAGGCCCAACCGCAGCGCCGTCATCAGGGCCTGGGCCCGGTTGGCCGCGCCGAGCTTCTCGTAGAGCTTCGAGATGTGGGTCTTGGCAGTGGATTCGGAGACGAACAACTGCTTGGCGATGCCGGCCACGCTCATGCCGTCGGCCAGCAGCCGCAGCACCTGACCCTCGCGCGGCGAGAGCTGCGGGCCGGACGGGGCGAGCCGCCGCTTCATCGCCTCGGCCAGGTCGGCCGCGGTGAACGCGCTCGGCGCCGAGGCGGCGTGCCGGGCGGCCGCCACGACCTCGTCGGCGGGCGCCGTCTTGGGCACGAACGCGCTGGCCCCGGCCTCGAGAGCGCCGAACAGCTGGTCGTCACCCGCATACATCGTGAGGACCACGATGCCCATGTTGGCGTTGTTCTTACGGAGGGCCTTGGTGGCTTCGAGGCCGCTGCCGTCGGGCAGGCGGAGGTCCATGATCACCACGTCGGGCTGCAGGGCGCCCGCCTGGCGGACCGCCTCGGCGGCCGTCGCGGCCTCGCCGACGACCTCGAACTGACGGTCGCGCTCGAATGCGTGTCGCAGCCCCTTGCGAATCAGGTCATGGTCGTCCACCAGGAGGACCTTGGTACGCGCTGTCGGCGCCGGACTGGTCGACATGCTCGGATTACTCCCCTTCTGGAGCGGAAACGCTATCCCGCACGCTATCGCGCCTAGCCGGAGATCCGAGCACTACGGCTACGGTTGTCCCGCTGGGGTGTCGCGGCGTGATCTTGAGTCTTCCCCGGATGCGTTCGGCCCGCTCGGCCATGATGGTCAGGCCGTAACGACCGTCCGGTCGGTCGTCCGCGAACCCCTTGCCGTCGTCGGAGACCTCGATCTCGGCGAACGGCGGGTCGACGGTGCAGGTAACCCACAGATTAGAGGCACCGGCGTGTTTGCGCGCGTTGGTGATCGCCTCCTGAGCGATCCTCAGCAGCTCCGCCTCGGTGGCGGCGGGCAGGCGCGCGGTCGATTCGTCGAACGTGAAGTGCACCCGCAGCCCGGCGCTCGTGCCGAGCGTGCGGGCGTATTCCGCGATGGCGGCGGCCAGGCCGCCGTTGCGGTCCACCTCGGACCGCAGCTCGAACAGGCTCAATCGCAGCTCGGTGATCACTCGCGTCACCTCGCCGCGCAGGATACGCAGCTCCTCGGCCGTCTCCTCGGCGCCCTCGGGCAGCGTGGCCTGCGCGTTGTCGATGCCGTAGCCGACCATCACGAGTTCCTGCGCCACCCCGTCGTGGATCTCGCGGGCCAGCCGCTGCCGCTCTTCATTGGTGGCGAGCGAGCGCACGTCGTCGAAGAGCAGGGCGGCTTCCAGCCGCAAGGCGGCCGGTTCGGTCACCCCGGTCACTTCGGCGAGCACCGAT
>DASWRZ010000501.1:0-6299 GCA_036402935.1 Actinoplanes sp. | reverse complement strand
CGGCGTCTCGCCGCCGGCGAGCGCCACGATGTCCTTGAACAGCTGGCGGTCCTCGCCCTTGCGGATGGCGTCGATGTTGGCGCCGATCAGCTCGACGCCGTACTTCTCGAGCACGCCGTTCTCGTGCAGGGCGACCGCGGTATTGAGCGCGGTCTGGCCGCCCAGGGTCGCCAGGATCGCGTCCGGACGCTCCTTGGCGATGACCAGCTCGACGAACTCGGGGGTGATCGGCTCGACGTAGGTGGCGTCGGCGAACTCCGGGTCGGTCATGATCGTGGCCGGGTTGGAGTTGACCAGCGAGACCCGCAACCCCTCGGCCCGCAGCACCCGGCACGCCTGGGTGCCGGAGTAGTCGAACTCGCAGGCCTGGCCGATGACGATCGGGCCGGACCCGATCACCATGATGTGGTTCAAGTCAGAGCGTTTCGGCATGATCAGGCCCTTTCGACGAGCTCGACGAAGCGGTCGAACAGGTAGTCCGCGTCGTGCGGGCCTGCCGCGGCCTCGGGGTGGTACTGGACGGTGAACGCGGGGACGTCGATGCCCCGCAGGCCCTCGACCACGTTGTCGTTGAGGCAGACGTGCGAGACCTCGACCCCGCCGAAGTCGGTGTCGATCACCTGGTTGAGCGGCGCGTCGACCGCGAACCCGTGGTTGTGGCTGGTCACCTCGACCTTGCCGGTGGTCCTGTCGAGCACCGGCTGGTTGATGCCGCGGTGGCCGTAGCCGAGCTTGTAGGTGCCGAAGCCGAGCGCCCGGCCGAGGATCTGGCTGCCGAAGCAGATGCCGAACAGCGGCACCCGGCGGTCCATCACCGCGCGGGCCAGCGAAACCGGGCCGTCGGCGGTCGCCGGGTCGCCCGGCCCGGGCGAGAAGAAGACCGCGTCGGGGCTGACCGCGAGCAGGTCGTCGATGCTCGAGCCGGCCGGGAAGACGTGCGTGGTGACGCCGCGGGCGGCGAGCCGGCGGGAGACGTTGCGCTTGATGCCGAGGTCGAGCGCGGCGACCGTGTAGCGGTGCTCGCCCGCCGCCTCCACGGTGTAGCGCTCGGGGGTGCTGACCTGCGCCGACAGGTCGGCACCGAGCATCTGCGGGGCCTCGCGCACGCGCTCGAGCAGCGACTGCGGGTCGAGGTCGACGCTGGAGACGCCGACCCGCATCGCGCCACGGTCGCGCAGGTGGCGGGTCAGCGCCCGGGTGTCGATGCCGCTGATGCCGACCACCCGCTCGGCCGCCAGCCGCTCGCCGAGGTCGCCGGTGGAACGCCAGTTGGACGGGCGCCGGGCCGGATCACGGACGACGTAGCCGGCGACCCAGATGCGGCCGGACTCGTCGTCCTCGGCGTTGACGCCGGTGTTGCCGATCTGCGGTGCGGTCTGCACGACGACCTGGCGGTGGTACGACGGGTCGGTCAGCGTCTCCTGATAGCCGGTCATGCCGGTGGTGAACACAGCCTCACCGAAGGTCTCGCCGACCGCGCCGTACGCGCTGCCGGCAAAGGTGCGTCCGTCTTCGAGTACCAGGATTGCTGAGTGGCCAAGGCGGCTCCGCCGCACGGAAACAGAAGCGTTGAAGGACATTATTTGATCGCCTTCCCGTCCAGGACCGTCGGCTCTCCCCGGAGGAAGGTCGCGACGATGCGACCCGGCAGGGTGGTGCCCGCGTAAGGGGTGTTGCGGCTGCGGCTCGCCAGCTCGCCCGGGTCGACCACCCGGCGCACCGACGGGTCGACCAGCGTGAGGTTGGCCGGAGCGCCGGCGACCAAATCGTTGCCGTGGCCCGCCAACCCGGCGATGCGGGCCGGGGTACGCGACATCCGGTCGGCGATCAGCTCCCAGTCCTCACCGAGGACGCTGAGCACGACCGGGAGCGCGGTCTCGAGCCCGACCATGCCGGGCCGGGCGTACGCCCACTCGCACTCCTTGTCTTCCACGGCGTGCGGGGCGTGGTCGGTGGCCACGATGTCGATGACACCTTCGATCAACGCGGCGCGCAGGGCCTGGACGTCTTTCGCCGTACGCAAGGGGGGGTTGACCTTGAAGACCGGGTCGTAGCTGGCCGCGAGCTCGTCGGTGAGCAGCAGATGGTGCGGCGTGACCTCGGCGGTGACGTGGACGCCCCGGGCCTTGGCCTGGCGCAGCACCTCGACCGAACCGGCGGTCGAGACGTGGCAGACGTGCAGGCGGCTGCCGACGTGCTCGGCGAGCAGCACGTCGCGGGCGATGATCGCCTCCTCGGCGACGGCCGGCCAGCCGGTCAGCCCGAGCCGGGTGCTGACCTCGCCCTCGTGCATCTGGGCGCCCTCGGTGAGCCGGGGCTCCTCGGCGTGCTGGGCGATGACGCCGTCGAACGCCTTCACGTACTCCAGCGCGCGGCGCATCAGGCGCGGGTCGGCCACGCAGTGCCCGTCGTCGGAGAAGATCCGTACGTTGGCCGCCGAAGTGGCCATCGCGCCGAGCTCGGCCATCTGCCTGCCGGCCAGGCCGACGGTGACCGCGCCGATCGGCTGCACGTCGACCAGCCCGGCCTCGCGGCCGAGGCGCCAGACCTGCTCGACCACGCCGGCGGTGTCGGCGACCGGCGAGGTGTTGGCCATCGCGCAGACCGCCGTGTATCCGCCCAGGGCAGCCGCGCGGGAGCCGGTCTCGACCGTCTCGGCGTCCTCGCGGCCGGGCTCGCGCAGGTGAGTGTGGAGGTCGACCAGGCCGGGGAGCGCGACGAGCCCGGCAGCGTCGATGATCTCGGCGTCCGAGGGCCGGTCCGCGACGATCAGGCCGTCCTGGACGAAAAGATCAGCGGGCGCGGCACCGAGCAGCGAGACACCCGCAATCACATATGAGCTCACGCTTTGCCTCCGAGCAGCAGATAGAGGACGGCCATCCGGGCACTGACGCCGTTGGCGACCTGTTCGACGATGGTGGAACGGGACGAGTCGGCGACCTCGGGCGTGATCTCCATCCCCCGGTTCATCGGGCCCGGATGCATCACGATCGCGTGCCCCGGCAGGCGGCGCATGCGCGCGAGATCGAGACCGTAGCGCCGGCTGTATTCCCGGGCGGACGGGAAGTACGAGTCCTGCATGCGCTCGGTCTGCACCCGCAGCATCATCACGACGTCCATGTCGGGCAGGACGCTATCGAGGTCGTACGACACTTTCAGCGTGGGTTCCAGCGAGGCCGCGATGTCCACCGGGACCAGCGTGGGCGGCCCGACGACGGTGACCTGGGCCCCGAGCGTCGAGAGCAGCAGGACGTTGGATCGCGCGACCCGGCTGTGCAGCACGTCCCCGACGATCGCGACCTTCAGGCCCTCGATCTTCCCGAGCCGGGACCGCATCGTGTACGCGTCGAGCAGCGCCTGGGTCGGATGCTCATGCGTACCGTCCCCGGCGTTGATCACCGAGCCGTCGATCCAGGCCGACAGGCGGTGCGGCGCGCCGCTGGCCGAGTGCCGGATGACGACCGCGTCGGCGCCCATCGCCTGCAGGGTCAGCGCGGTGTCCTTCAAGCTCTCGCCCTTGGAGACGCTGGAGCCCTTGGCCGAGAAGTTGATCACGTCGGCGCTGAGCCGCTTGGCCGCCGCCTCGAACGAGATACGGGTGCGGGTCGAGTCCTCGTAGAAGAGGTTCACCACGGTGCGGCCGCGCAGCGTCGGCAGCTTCTTGACCTCCCGGCCGGCCAGCGCGGCCATCTCGGCCGCGGTGTCCAGGATCAGGGTGGCGGTGGCCGCGTCCAGGTCGGCCGCCGAACGCAGGTGCTTGATCATTTGTCGCCCCCGGTCAGCTTGATCTCGTCCAGGCCGTCCGTCTCGGTCAGCGAGACGCGAACGCTCTCGGACAGGGCGGTCGGGATGTTCTTGCCGACGTAGTCGGCGCGGATCGGCAGTTCGCGGTGGCCCCGGTCGACCAGGACGGCCAGCTGCACCGAGCTGGGCCGGCCGACGTCGCCGAGCGCGTCGAGGGCGGCCCGGACCGTACGCCCCGAGAACAGCACGTCGTCGACGAGGATGACCTTGCGGCCGTCGACCCCACCGCCCGGCAGCTCGGTCTTGCCGAGCGCACGGGTCGCGTGCAGGCGCAGGTCGTCGCGGTAGAGGGTGATGTCGAGCGCCCCGACCGGCACGTCGATGCCCTCGAAGGCGTGGATGCGGGCGGCCAGCCGGTGGGCCAGCGGCACTCCGCGGGTCGGAATTCCGAGGAGAACCGTGCCGGTCGCCCCGGAGGTCTTCTCGAGAATCTGATGAGCGATCCGGTCGACGACCCGATGCAGGTCGGACCCGCTCAAGATGATCTTGGTCGCTGTGTCGGCACGCGGCTGCGCCACGGCGGACCCCCTTCCCCGCCTCACGGGACGGGTCGTTAAAGGACGTCGATTCAGGCAGATCCGCTGGATTTTTTGGAAGACCCAGTACGGATTTTTTGGAAGACCCAGTGGGATCGGCCCGACGGCTGACGCTACGTTACCAGCGGCCGCGATGGTGACGATCGTGACGTGCCTGACGTGAGAACCAGACGGACGAATCAGGCAACTCGCCCGCGCGGCACAGGACTCATCGGTAACCGGCACTTGACCGGGGGTCCCAAACTCCGTACCGTCACGCTGCGTAGCGATCGTCGGAGGAAGAACCCTCCGCGCCTTGCACAGTGGGAGTGTTCCGAATGCCGTCTGAGTACGCCAAGTCGCTGGGCGCTCGCCTGCGCTCCATCCGGCAGCAGCAGGGCCTGTCCCTGCAGGGTGTGGAAGAGAAGTCGAACGGTCGGTGGAAAGCCGTCGTCGTCGGCTCGTACGAGCGCGGCGACCGTGCCGTAACCGTTTCCCGCCTCGCCGAATTGGCCGACTTCTACCGCGTGCCCGTCTCGGAGCTGCTGCCCGACGGCAGCGGCGTCCGGCTCGAGGCCACCAACAAAATCGTGCTCGACCTGGAGAAACTGTACGACACCACGGGCGAGGACCTGGCCTACGTCGCCCGGTACGCCCGCGCCATCCAGCAGCAGCGCGGTGACTACAACGGCCGCGTCCTGTCCATCCGCGCCGACGACCTGCGCGCGCTGGCCATCGTCTACGACATCTCGCCCTCGGGCCTCATCGAGCGCCTGACCGAGCAGGGTGTCCTGGTCGCCGACCCGCGCGCGTTCTTCGCCAGCTGACCTCTTCGCCTTGATCGAGCCCGCGCTTCCCCGCGGGCTCTTTCGCTTTTTCCGCCCAAACCCCCAAAACCTCTTTTTGTACGCGGACCGGACGTCCCCGATGACAACGTTGTCCGTTCCGCCTCACCACGCGGCCGGGCGGCCTCAAACGGCCGCAGCGCGACTTTCGCGTGTAGCGGTGGGTGATCGGAGGGGCCGGGCGATCCACTTCACGCTCGCACGGTCCGGGGCGAAAAGCGCCCAAGATCACCCCGTCATCTCGCTGCCGGTCCTGGCCTCCGCCGGCCCTGCATCCCGCATGGCCGCGGTTACGGTCCGAGATCAAGCTCCGAGCGGCTTGTCATAACGCATCAGCCCCGCCGACCGGTTTCCCGGCGAAGGGCCGAGGCTGCTCAGTCCTTCCGGGCCGCGCCCACGATGCGGGCGCTCGCCGCCGCTTCGACAGCCACGTCCTTCACGGTGGCTCGCCGGTCGGCGTAGAGGCCGCCGCACCAGAGCGTGGCATAGCGGTGCGCGGCGGCGAAGGTGCGTTCGATGAGGTTCGAGCGAGGCTTCGGCATCGCCGCCACCGACCAGGACCGGGCGGCCCGTAGCGGCGGCTCCATGACCGCGCGGCCGGCGTCCATCAGGCCCTGGTCGTCACGACCGCGCCGCGGGCGTCCATCAGGTCCTCGTTCGTCGCGGCCGCGCAGTTTGGCGGCAAAGACCAGATCGAAGCCGGCACCGTGCTCGGTGGTGAACAGTTCGTAGACCGCGGCCGCCGCCGCAGATCCGCGACCGGTCAGACCCGAGCAACGCGAACCACGGACAAGCCGCCTGGAACCGGCGGGTGAGATTGCGAGCGGCTTCGGTCGCGGCCGCGATCAGCAGTGTCGGCCAGCTCGGAAATGCCGGTACGGCGCCCGGCCGCTGACCTCCGTCCGGCGCGACCACGGCCACCGACAGCGCCGCCACGCCGCGCTCGGCGATCAGCGCGAGCGCACTCTGCACCAGCGGCGGCCTTCAGATCGCCACGTCACGTCACCAAGGGCCGCCCGGCCCCACCTCATCGAGGCCGCCGCCGACAGCCCGCGGCAGGTCGCCGACGTGGTCCGCTTCTCCGTCCGAGCCCGGCCTCACGGAGACCGAGCCCGTCACCCATCAACAACCGGCC
>DASWRZ010000500.1:0-13111 GCA_036402935.1 Actinoplanes sp. | reverse complement strand
CTGACGCTCGTTGGAGGCCGAGGCGATCACGAAGGCATCGGTGATGTAGAGCTGCTCGGAGACGTCGATGACGACGATGTCCTGCGCCTTCTTGTCGGCGGCAGCCTGGGCGGCCGTCATCGCCAGTTCAAGAGCGCGTTCAGTGACGGGCAAGAGGATCCCCTCGATAGGCTATTCAGTCACCATCAAGGGTCTCACACCGCTATGACATTTCCGGAACCCCGATAGAGGCCCCTCTTGTTGATGTATTGCACGACACCGTCGGGCACCAGGTACCAGACCGGCTTGCCAGCGGCCACCCGGTCGCGGCAGGCGGTGGACGAGATGGCCATGGCCGGCACCTCGACCAGCGTGACCCGGTCGGGCGGCAGGTGGTCGCCGGAGAGTTCGAAGCCGGGCCGGGTGACCCCGACGAAGTGCGCCAGCTCGAGCATGGCCAGCGCGTCCTTCCAGGAGAGGATGCGGCCCAGCGCGTCCGCCCCGGTGATGAAGAACAGTTCGGTGTTGCTGCCGTAGATCGCCGACATGTCGCGCAGCGTGTCGACGGTGTACGTCGGGCCGTCCCGGTCGATGTCGGCCCGGCTGACGTGGAAGCGCGGGTTGGAAGCGGTCGCGATCACCGTCATCAGATAGCGGTCCTCGGCCGGGGTGACTCGGCCCTTCTCGTACGGCTGGCCGGTCGGGACGAAGACCACCTCGTCGAGGTCGAAGCGCGCCTGCACCTCACTGGCCGCCACCAGGTGGCCGTGATGGATCGGGTCGAACGTGCCGCCCATGATCCCGATGCGCCGGTCAGACATCGTTGAAATATAGGCCGTTTGTCGATCTAGGGTGGTGAGCGGGGCGGTTGGATGGAGATCAACCATCTAGGCGTCGGCGTACGGCCGTCAGCAGGTCATTTGCCGTGAACGGCTTCTCCAACAGGGCCACCCCGGGGTCCAGAGTGCCGTGGGTGTGCAGGACCGGCTGGGCATATCCGGACATATAGAGAACACGGGTCTCCGGCCGCACCACACACAGCCGCTCGGCCAGGTCCTTGCCCAGCATCCCGGGCATGACCACGTCGCTGACCAGCAGGTCGATCACGCCTTCGTGCCGGGCCGCCAGCGCCAGCGCCTCGGGCCCGCACTCGGCCGCCAGCACTCGATAACCCGCCCCGGAGAGGATCCGACCGGCCACATCCCGCAGCGCCGCCTCGTCCTCGACGACCAGCAGCGTCTCGCCGCGGCCACCGACCGGTACAGAGTCTGACAGAACGGGCGCAGAAGAGGGCGAGTCACCCGCCGCCGGCAGCAGAACGGTCACGGTCGTACCGAAGCCGGGCGAGGAAGCGATGCTCACCTCACCCCCGGCCTGGGTGACGATGCCATAGACCGTGGCCAGCCCGAGCCCGGTCCCCTCACCACTGGCCTTGGTCGTGAAGAACGGCTCGAAAGCGTGCTCGGCCACGTCGGGTGCCATCCCGCGACCGGAGTCCGACACCCGCATCCGTACAAGATCGTCGTGCGCCTCCGTGTCGACCACCAGGTTGCCGCCCGACGGCATCGCGTCCCGCGCGTTCAAGGCCAGGTTGACCAGCAACTGCTCGATCTGCCCCGGGTCACACTTCACCGGCGGCAGGTTGGCCCCCGGGCGCATGATCAGGGTGATGTGCTCGCCGATCGAGCGCCGCAGCATCTCCGACGTCTCGCCGATCACCGTGTTGAGGTCGAGCACCTGCGGCCGCACCACCTCGCGCCGGGCGAACGCCAGCAGCTGGTGGGTGAGGTCCGTGCCGCGCTGACCGGCCCGGATGACCTGCCGCGCGTCCGCCGCGATCATCTTCACGTCCGGCTCGGCCGACTCGGCCTCCTCGATCACGAAGCTCGCGTAGTTGACGATCACGCCGAGCATGTTGTTGAAGTCGTGCGCGATGCCGCCGGCCAGCTGCCCGAGGCTCTCCAGGCGCTGGCTGCGGTGCACCTGGGTCTCCGCGCGCAGCCGGGCCTTCTCCTGCTCGGCGTGGGCCCGCTCGGTGATGTCCCGGACCACCGAGATGGCCAGCCGGCCCTGCGGGGTGTCGACGACGGCCGACGTCGACTCGACCGGCACCTCGGAGCCGTCCTTGCGGCGCACCGAGGTGATGACCGCGCCGATCGGCCCGGGCCCCCGTTCCTGGATCAGCCGTGCCCGCTCGTCGTAGATCGTGCACGACGTGTCGGTCAAGATCATCCGTACGTGCCGGCCGAGAAGCTCGGCTCGTGGATAGCCGAACAGCTCCTCGGCCCGGTCGTTGGCGAGCCTGATCACGCCGTCGTCCAGCACCAGGATCGCGTCCGGGGCGGCCAGGAGCAGGCCGCCGGACAATTCCTCCGACCACTCCACGAGTCACCCCCGGGCTGAGGGTATCTGCTCAAAGCATCTCTAAACGCTAAAAACGCGCAGCGAGCGCCCGCCGCAGGTCGTCGTCCGCGTCGATGACGACCCGGCGCAGAATCGGGTCAAGATCTTCGCGAGCCAGCAGCTCGGCGGCCAGCCGCCGGGTCTCCGGGGACACCATCACGTTCGGGTACGCCGCGACAGCCGTCTTCTCCGCGCTCATCCCGCTGCGCACCCGCATCATCTCCGGCATGTCGGCGAAATAGCGCTCCACATACGGCGTGAGCAGCTCGATCTGCTCCGGCTGCCAGAAGGCCGAGGCAGTGAGCTCGGCCAGCCGGTTGGACAGCGACGCGTCGCCGACAACGGCCGCCCACGCCGCCGCCTTGGACGACGCGTCCGGTCGCGCGGCCCGGCACCGGACGGCCCACTGCGCCCCGGTCGCGCTGCGGTCGCGGTCGTACTCGGCGGCGATGTCACCCTCCCCCGCCTCGCCGAGCACGCTCAGCCGATAGAGGATCAGCCACCGCATGTCGGCGTCGACGGTCAGGCCCTCGGGCACGTCCTCGCCGGCCAGCCAGGCCTGGAGCCGGGCGGTGTCGACGGTCGAACCGATCAGTCCGCGGGCCGCGGCCAGTTGACGGGACTCACCGGGTGCGGCCGCGGCGAGCAGCCGATCGGCCGCCTGCGCGATCATCTCCAGCGCGGCCGGACGGGTGGCCGGGGTCGCGTACCGGTCGACCAGGCCGCGGGACAGACGCAGGACGTCCTCGACGACCACGACCTCGGACTCCACCGGCAGCGCGGTCAGCACCAGGGCGACCAGGTCGGCGACCGGGCGCTCGCCGTCGACCACCGCGTCGAGCGTGGACGCCCAGATCACGGCCCGGGCCAGCGAGTCGTCGATCAGCGGCAGCACGGCCGGGATCGCGGCGGTCGAGTCGGGGTCCAGACGGATCTTCGCGTACGTCAGGTCACCCTCGTTGAGGAGAAGGAGGTCGGGTGCGCGTACGCCCGCAAGCGTGGCCACGACGGTGCGCGCACCGTCGATCTCGACCTCGATCCGCTCGCGCCGCACGACCGTGCCGTCCTCGGCGCGGTCGTAGAGTCCCAGCCCGACCCGGTGGGGCCGCAGCGTCGGGTGGTCCGGCGGGGCGGTCTGCACGATCGCCACCTCGCCGAAGACCGGACCGTCCCGGGTCGTCTCGACCCGGAGGGTATTGACCTGCGCCCGGCGCAGCCACAGCTCGGCCCACTCGGTCAGGTCGCGCCCGCCGGCCTGCGAGAGTGCCTGCAGCAGGTCGGCCAGCGTCGCGTTGCCGAACGCGTGGGCCGCGAAGTGCTCGTTGAGCCCCTTGAAGAAGTCGGTGTCGCCCATCCACACCACCAGCTGGCGGAGGACCGAGGCGCCCTTCGCGTACGAGATGCCGTCGAAGTTGAGCAACGCCTGGTGCGTGTCGACGACGTCCGACGGGGCGACCGGGTGGGTGGACGGGTGCTGGTCGGAGCGCAGGCCCCAGCTCTTGCGGTGGATCGCGAACGTGGTCCAGGTCTTGGTGAAGGCGGTCGCCTCGGCGGTGATCCGGGAGCCCATGTACTCGGCGAACGACTCGTTCAGCCACAGGTCGTCCCACCAGGCCATGGTGACCAGGTCGCCGAACCACATGTGCGCCATCTCGTGGGCGATCACGTTGGCCCGGTTCTCGCGCTGCGCCTCGGTGACCGCCGACCGGAAGACGAAGTCGTCCCGGAAGATCACCAGACCCGGGTTCTCCATCGCGCCGAAGTTGAACTCGGGCACGAACGCCTGCTGGTAGTGCCCGAACGGGTACGGGATGTCGAAGACCTCGTGGTAGCGGTCGAGGCACTGCTTGGTGACCGTGAAGATCTCCGGCGCCTGGGCCTCGAGCTGGGAGGCGAGCGCGGCCCGGGTATAGAGCACCAGCGGGATGCCCTCGTGCTCGTCGTCGACCCGGTGGTACGGCCCGGCGATCAACGTGACCAGATAGGTCGAGATCGGCTTCGTGGCCGCGAACCGCCAGTGCCCGTCCGCGACCGGTTCCTCGGGAGCGGCGTTGCCGGCCACCAGCCACGAGGCCGGCGCGGTCACCGAGATCTGGAAGGTCGCCTTGAGGTCGGGCTGGTCGAAGCAGGGGAAGATCCGCCGCGCCCCGTCCATGAACATGTGCTGATAGAGGTAGACGTTCCCGTCCTCGGGATCGGTGTACTTGTGCAGTCCCTCCCCGGAGTTCGAGTACCGCATGACCGCCTCGACCACGAGTTCGTTCTCAGGCGCGAGACCGGTCAGCGAGAGCCGCTGACCGGCCAGTGCCTCGGCGGCGACGGCCACACCGTTGAGCGTCGCCGAGATGACCGAGACAGGCTCGAAGTCGAGGAACGCCGCGTCGGCCGACGCGCCGAACCGCAGCACCGTACGGGAGCGGAAGGTGTCGCCCTGCGCGGTGAGGTCGAGCGCGACCTCGTAGTGATGAACATCGACGGCAGCGGCGCGGGTGAGCGCCTCGGTGTGGGTCAGGCTCGGCATGCGCCCATCATGCCTGTTGGGTTCCGACGGGCGCGCGCTAGCATGGTCCCGTGCGAACGACGACTATGTCCTGGTGGCTGCCCTGACGGGCGGCCCACCCACGCGCACACCAATCCTCCGCGGCCGCCTCCGGGCGGCCGTTTTCGGTTCCCGGCGACGGTCCACCCGCGTACGGAAAAGAGGAACCGACGATGACCGCAACGCTCGCTCCCACCGCGACCACCCGCCTGACCGGCCTTCAGCCGACCGGGGGCCTTCACCTGGGCAATCTCCTCGGCGGCATCCGGCCGCTGGTCGAGAGCCAGTACGACGGTCCGGCGATCGCCATGATCGCCGATCTCCACGCGCTGACGATGGAGCATGATCCAGCCAAGGTACGCGCGGCGACGCTCGAACTGGCGGCTGTCCTGCTCGCCGCCGGCGTCGATCCGCAGCACACCGCCCTGATCGCCAACTCGCAGGTCCCCGAGCACTCCGAGCTGCACTACCTGCTGGAATGCGTCGCCAACTACGGCGAGGTGGCCCGGATGATCCAGTTCAAGGAGAAGTCGGCGGGTGCCCCCCTGACGCCTTCCGGCTTGCGGCAGAAAAGCCCCGTGCGGCTCAGCCTGCTGACCTATCCGGTGCTGATGGCGGCCGACATCCTGCTCTACGACATCGCGTTCGTGCCGGTCGGCGAGGATCAGAACCAGCATCTCGAGCTCGCCCGCACCATCGCGACCAGGTTCAACGCACGCTACGGGCCGACCTTCACGGTGCCCGCCGGTGTGCGCCCGGAGACGGCGGCGCGGGTCATGGACCTGGCCGAGCCGACCCGCAAGATGAGCAAGAGCAACCCGTCCGCGGCCGGGCGGATCGGCCTGCTCGACCCGCCCGAGGTGGTCCGGCGCACGATCGCCCGGGCGGTCACCGACAACGTCGGCGAGGTGCGTGACGACCCGGAAAATCAGCCCGGCATCAGCAATCTGCTCGGCATCCTGACCGCCTGCACCGATGGGCAACCTCGCGCGTTCACCTCGTACGGCGAGCTCAAGCGGGAGGTCACCGACGCGGTCGAGGCGGTGCTCGCGCCGATCAGGGCGCGTTACGCCGCGCTGTCCGCCGACCCCGGCCATCTCCGGTCGATCTTGGCGGAGGGCAAGGCCAAGGTGCGCCCCACCGCTTCGGAGACCGTACGCCGTACGCGTGCCGCCCTGGGTCTACTGGACTAACGCGACCAGCCTCTTCTCGAAGCACACGCGGTCGGGGTTCCCGGCGTACTCGCCGTACGCCGGGATCGGCCGGTAGCCGGAGCTGAGGTAGAGACCGATCGCCGCCTCGAGCAGCGGGTTCGTGTCGAGCCGGACGATCGGGCAGCCGGCCGCGAGCGCCTCCTCCTCGACCCAGACCACCAGCTGACGGGCGATGCCGCGGCCCCGGAAGGACGGCCGCACATACATCCGGCGCAACTCGGCGACCCCGTCACCGAGGGACCGCCAGCCCGCGCAGGCCACCGCCCGCCCGTAGATCGCCGCCACGAGATACGCGGAGTCGTCATCCGGTGTGAAGGCGGCGCTCTCCCCCACTTCCTGCTGCTGGGCAGTGACCAGCGCGGCCAGCTCGGGGTCGAGGGCGGAGCGGGATTCGATCAGCACCCGATAACCCTAAGTGATGTCCCTTTCCGGCGGGTTGCGGACAGCTGGCCTACGCCCTATTCGCCGGTGTCGTCCTCATCGGTCACCAGAACCGGGTGCTGGGCGTTCGCCAGGCTGGTGACGGTGCCGTCGGCCGACATGTGCAGCAGCTCGTCGTCCGAGCGCACCCGGCGCGCCTTGCGGGCGGCCAGGCGCTGGGCGGCGGTCGCCCGGCCGGTCGGCTCCTCGAGACGGGCGTCGGTGCCGCGCGGGCCGGAGACGAACTCGCCGGCGTTGGGCTGCCAGTCGAACTCGTGGGTGCCGATCCGCACCGGGTCGCCGGGCTCGGCGCCCTTCTTGATCAGCGTGTCCTCCACCCCGATCCGCTCCAGCCGGTCGGCCAGGTAGCCGACGGCCTCGTCGTTGTCGAAGTTGGTCTGCCGCACCCAGCGCTCGACCCGGACCCCGTGGATGACGAAGACGCCCTCGTCGTCCCGCTCGATCGTGAAGCCGCTCTCGTCGACCGCCTGCGGCCGCACCACGACGCGGGTGGCCTCGCGCGGCGGCGTGGCCAGCCGGTGCTCCTCGACCGTCTCGCCCAGCGCGTAGATCAGCTCCTGCAGGCCCTCACGGGTGACCGCGCTGACCTCGAACACCGGGTAACCGCGGGCTTCCAGATCGGGCCGGACCATCTCGGCCAGGTCACGCCCGTCCGGGACGTCGATCTTGTTGATGACGACCAGCCGCGGCCGGTCCTCCAGCCCCCCGTACGCCGCCAGCTCGGCCTCGATCGCGTCGAGGTCGGCCAACGGGTCGCGCTCGATCTCGGGCGCCGCCGCGTCGAGCACGTGCACCAGCACCGCGGTGCGCTCGATGTGCCGCAGGAACTGCATGCCCAGGCCCTTGCCGGTGGCCGCGCCCGGGATCAGGCCGGGCACGTCGGCCACGGTGAAGGTCTTCTCGCCCGCCTGCACCACGCCCAGGTTGGGCACCAGCGTGGTGAACGGGTAGTCGGCGATCTTCGGCTTGGCGGCCGACATCACCGAGATCAGCGACGACTTGCCGGCCGACGGGAAGCCGACCAGGCCGACGTCGGCCACGCTCTTCAGCTCGAGCACCGCGTCCAGCTGGTCGCCCGGCTCGCCCAGCTCGGCGAAGCCCGGCACCTTGCGCCGGGTGTTGGCCAGCGAGGCGTTGCCCCGGCCACCCCGGCCGCCGCGCGCCACCTCGAACGTCGTGCCGGCACCGACCATGTCGGCCAGCACCTCGCCGTCCGCGGTCTGCACGACCGTGCCGTCGGGCACCGGCACGACCAGGTCCTTGCCGTTGGCCCCGTCCCGGTTGGCGCCCGCACCGCCCCCGCCGTTGGCCGCCTTGATGCGCGGGTGGAAGTGGAAGTCGAGCAGCGTGTGCAACTGCGGGTCGACGACCAGGGTGACCCCGCCGCCGTGCCCGCCGTTGCCGCCATCGGGACCGCCGAGCGGCTTGAACTTCTCCCGGCGCACCGAGACGCAGCCGTGCCCGCCGTCACCCGCCTGCAGGTGCAGCACGACCCGATCGACGAACGTGGTCACTTGTCCAACTCCCTAACCGAAAAGCCTGGCCACGACGCTTTGGCGCGACCGGGCCGCAAAAAACACAGCGGGCCGCAGACCCCGAGGTCCACGGCCCGCTGTGGAAAAAACTACTGTGCCACCGGCACGATGCTGATGGTCTTGCGACCACGCGACGTGCCGAACAGCACGTTGCCCTTGGCCAGCGCGAACAGCGTGTCGTCGCCACCGCGGCCGACGAGGTCGCCCGGGTGGAACTTGGTGCCGCGCTGCCGAATGATGATCTCGCCGGCGTTCACGAGCTCGCCGCCGAAACGCTTGACGCCGAGCCGCTGGGCGGAGGAGTCACGGCCGTTACGCGAGCTGGACGCACCTTTTTTGTGAGCCATGGCTTATCCGCCCCTTACTTCGAGATTCCGGTGACCTTGACGCGGGTCAGCGGCTGGCGGTGACCCTGGCGCTTGTGGTAGCCGGTCTTGTTCTTGAACTTGTGGATCCGGATCTTCGGACCCTTGGTGTGCTCGGCGATCTCGCCGGACACCGCAACGTTGGCAAGCTGGGCCGCGCCGGTCACCAGGTCGTCACCATCGACGAGGAGCACCGCGGCGAGCGTCACCGCGTCGCCGGGCTCGCCGACGAGCTTCTCGACCTCGATCACGTCGCCCTCGGCAACCTTGTACTGCTTGCCGCCGGTCTTGACGATCGCGTACATCGACGCGGACTCCCTGAGACTTACGCAGCGAGAAAGACCGCTGCTGGCGGATGGTGCTGTGATCCTGCCAGCTCCCTGGTGGGGAAGACCCGGTAGGGAGGGCGTCAGAAACACGAGGCGTGGAAATGCGCCGTCAGATAGCTTACGTCATTACGCTGGCCAGGCCCAAACCGGGGACCTCAGCCCTTGCCGCACGTCTTGTCCAGCCTGTCCGACAGCTCGGACAGCTTGGCCGCGTCCAGCTTCGACAGGTCGCCCGAAAACCCCGTGACCTGGTCGGACATCTGCTTCAGCGTGCTCTTGAGCGTCGCGTCACTCGCCAGCTTCGACATGTCGCCCAGCGCGTACGAGTAGTTGGACACGTCCTGGGTCAGCTTCCGCTTCGCCTCGGCGGTCGCCGCCGCGCCCTTGCTCTTGGCGTCCAGCTGGAGCTTGAGATCCGCAGTCAGCGTGCCGCCGAAGGACGCGCTCGTGCGATCGGCCTGGTCGCAGATCGCCTTGGTGTCCTGGCTGAGCGCGGCGTCGGCCACACTCGGATCGGGCTTGGGAGATTGATCCGATTTGTCGGCAGCGGTGCAGGCGGTGAGACCCGCGAGGAGAGCGAGGGCGCCCAGGGCGAGGAGAGACTTCATGGGGATCGAGCTCCAGGGGGAGACGGGGATCGATCCCGAGAGGGTAGCCGAGGAGCGGCCCGGCAGTTAAGTTTCTTTGCCGAACCGCTCCCGTTCCAGCTCAGGGGCGAGTGCGTCGCCGGGTCCCACCCCGGCGAGACCGCCGCCGGCCACCCGCGCCGGCACCGACCGCCTCGTCCTCTTCCTCGTCGTCCTCGTCGGCCGCGTCCGGGTCGTCGGAGCCGACCAGCCGCAGCGGCTCGCGGTCCTCGACCGGCCCGCCGTCCACCGATTCGCCGTCCACCGATTCGCCGTCGACCGGGCCGCCATTGACCGGGCCACCATCGACCGCCTGATCTTCGAACGCCTGATCTTCGAAGGCCTCGTCTTCGAAGGCCTCGTCTTCGATCGCGTCGTCTTCGATCGCCTCGCTGAACGCGGTCGCGTCGTAGCGGGACAGGTCGTACCCGCTGATGTCGTAGTCGTCCGCGGTGTCGTCGGTCGTCAACGCCGCCTTGGCCGCCGCCGAGACGATGCCCGAGCCCAGGACGGGCGGCAGGTCGGCCGCGATCGCCACCGGGTTCTCCCCGTCGTGTCGCGCCCTGGTCACCGGGGTGACCGCGACCGTCTCGGCCACTTCGATCGGCGCCTCGACCGGTGTTTCCACCTGCTCGGTGCTGCCGCCGCGCCGCCGCCGCGACCGGGAGGAGGTGGCCGCCGGAGCGGCCGCAGCGGCCGGGGCCGCCGGCTGCTCGACGCGCGGCGCCGCGGCGACCGCCCTGACCTGGCTGACCGCCCCGCCGTTGGACCGCTTCTCGGGCACCGGCTCGGTGTGGATCATTACGCCGCGGCCCTTGCAGTGTTCACAGGTCTCGCTGAACGCCTCGAGCAGGCCCGAACCGATCCGCTTGCGGGTCATCTGCACCAGGCCGAGCGAAGTGATCTCGGTGACCTGGTGCTTGGTCCGGTCGCGGCCCAGGCACTCGGTGAGCCGCCGCAGCACCAGCTCGCGGTTGCTCTCGAGAACCATGTCGATGAAGTCGATGACCACGATGCCGCCGAGGTCGCGCAGCCGCAGCTGACGCACGATCTCCTCGGCCGCCTCGAGGTTGTTACGGGTGACCGTCTCCTCGAGGTTGCCGCCCGCGCCGGTGTACTTGCCGGTGTTGACGTCGACGACGGTCATCGCCTCGGTACGGTCGATCACCAGGTGGCCGCCCGAGGGCAGGAACACCTTGCGGTCGAGACCCTTGAGGATCTGCTCGTCGATCCGCTTCTCGGCGAAGACGTCGCCGGCACCGGTGTGCCGGTGCATCCGCTCGAGCAGGTCGGGCGAGACCGAGTCCAGGTAGTTCTCCAACTCGCCGTACGCCTGGTCGCCCTGGACGATCAGCTCGCGAAAGTCCTCGTTGAAGAGGTCGCGTACCACCCGGATGACCAGGTCGGGCTCCTCGGAGAGGGCGGCCGGCGCGTGGCCCTCGGCGGCCTTGCGCTGGATCTCCTCCCACTGGCCCTGCAGCCGCTTCACGTCGCGGGCCAGCTCGTCCTCGCTCGCGCCCTCGGCCGCGGTCCGGACGATCACGCCCGCGCCGTCCGGCACCAGCTTCTTGAGGATGTCGCGGAGCCGCTTGCGCTCGTTGTCGGGCAGCTTGCGGCTGATCCCGGAGGCGTTGCCGTTGGGCACGTAGACCAGGTGCCGGCCGGAGAGCGCGATGTGGCTGGACAGCCGGGCGCCCTTGTGACCGATCGGATCCTTGGTGACCTGCACCAGCACCGAGTCGCCGGAACGCAGCGCCTGCTCGATCGAGCGCGCGCGCCCCTCGAGCCCGGTGGCGTCCCAGTTGACCTCGCCGGCGTAGAGCACCGCGTTGCGGCCCCGGCCGACGTCGACGAACGCCGCCTCCATGCTCGGCAGCACGTTCTGCACCTTGCCGAGGTAGACGTTGCCGACCATGGTGCCGGAGGTGGTGCGGGAGACGTAGTGCTCGACCAGGACGCCGTCCTCGAGCACGGCGATCTGGGTGCGGTCCGGCTTCTGCCGTACGACCATCACCCGGTCGACCGCCTCCCGGCGGGCCAGGAACTCCGACTCGCTCAGGATCGGCGGACGGGTGCGGCGCTGCTCACGGCCGTCCCGACGGCGCTGGCGCTTGGCCTCGAGCCGGGTCGAACCGGAGACGCCCTGCACCTCATCGGAGGTGCGACGCGGTTCACGCACCCGCACGACGGTGTGCACGCCGTCCTCGATGCCGCCGGTCTCGGCGTCGCCGCTCGAGCCCTTGCGGCGGCGACGGCGGCGACGCCGGGTGACCCCGTCGCCCTCGTCGGACTCCTCGTCCTCCTCGGCTTCGGCCTCGCCCTCGGACGCCGCGACGACCTCGTCGGTCTCGTCGTCCTCGCCCTCGTCGGCCGGCCCCTTGCCGCGGCCGCGGCCCCGGCGGCCCCGGCGGCGACGGCGACGGCTGGCGGACAACTCGTCGTCGGACTCGTCCTCGAGGCCTTCCTCGACATCGTCGGCCGACTCGTCGGCCTCGTCGATGGGCTCCTCTTCAGTCTCGACGGTCTCGACCTCGGCGGGCTCCTCGATCGCGGCGCCCCGGCGACGGCGACGGCTGCGGCGGGTGCCTTCGACCGGCTCGGCCGCCACCTCGGCGACCGGCGCCTCGGTGGGCGTCTCGACCTCGGCGGGAGCCTCCTCGGCCGCCGCGCCCCGGCGGCGGCGACGGCTCACCGGCGCGACTTCGGCCTCGGTGGGGTCCGGCGGTATGAAGAGTACGGCCGGGGGCAGCACGGCCTTGCGGCTCCGCGTACGCGTGGCCGGTCGCTCCTCGACGAAGTCGTCGTCGAGCGGGATGACCGCGATGATCGGGGCGCCCTCGGCGTCCTCGTCCTCCGCTTCCTCGGCGGCGACCGCGGCCGCAACGGCGGCGACGCGCTCGGCGACCGGCAGATCGACCGCGACCGGCTCAAGCGGGGTGGGCGGCGACGTCTGCTCGACCAGCGGCTGGTCGGCGGGCGGCACCTCCTCGGAGGGCGCCGGAACGGCAGCCGGGGCCGCCTTCTTCCGACGGCTGCGGGTGGCCTTGACCGGCTTCTCCGCGGCGGCGCTCTCACTCGGGCCCGCCTCGGCTGCGATGGCCTGGCCCGTCTCGGCACCTGCGACCGCCTGGCCCGCCTGGGCACCTGCGACGGCCTGGCCCGTCTCGGCACCTGCGATGGCTTGACTCGCCTGGGCACCTGCGACGGGCTGGCCCGTCTCGGTGCTGTCGGCCGCGGACGCGGCCGGCGCGGCAGCCGCGGTGGCCTTGCGGCGGCTTCGGGTCGCCTTCACGGGGCGGCTCGGAGCTTCGGCGGCGTCCTCACCGCTCGCGGCGGCGGTACCAGTGCTCGTGGCAGCGGTACCAGTGCTCACGGCAGCGGCACCAGTGCTCACGGCAGCGGCACCGGTGCTCGCGGCGCCAGGCTCGCTGCCCGGCGTGTCGAGCGGAGGCTCAGGTGGCGGGGCAGCCGCCTTGCGGCGGGTGGCGCGGGTGCGGCGCACGGTAGTAGTGGTCTCGGCGGTTGCGTCCGACGGGGTAGAGACCCCGTCCGGCTCACCGCCCTGTTCGCCCGGGTTGACCGGGTGCTCGTTCTCGAGCATGGGGCGCTCTCCAGTTCTGGCGGCCCCGGGCGCGTTTGAGCGCTGCCACGCAGGGTCGCCGCAAGTTTTTCGGGCCCGG
>DASWRZ010000499.1:0-11893 GCA_036402935.1 Actinoplanes sp. | reverse complement strand
AGGTCGCCGGCGAGCCGGTCGTCGCACGAGACGAACGGCGCCTCGATGCCCTCGGCGAAGCCGTTGACCAGCACGATCGGCAGCGGGCGGTCGAGCAGGCGCTGGTAGCGCGCGTGGTCGGCGGTGGTATCGGCGGACAGGCCGGAGACGAAGACGATGCCGCTGACCTGCCGGTCGAGCAGCATCTCGACGTACTCGTCCTCGGTGACGCCGCCCGGCGACTGGCTGCACAGCACCGGGGTGTAGCCCTGCTGGGCCAGCGTCGACTCGATGACCTGGCAGAACGCCGGGAAGATCGGGTTGTCGAGCTCGGGCACGACCAGGCCGACCAGGCCGGCGCTGCGCTTGCGCAGACGCTCCGGCCGCTCGTAGCCGAGGACGTCGAGGGCGGTCAGAACCGCCTGCCGGGTCTCGGGGGAGACGCCGGGGCGGTCGTTGATGACACGCGACACCGTCGCCTCACTGACCTGGGCCTGCTTGGCGATATCGGCCATCCGCGCGCGCATGAGCCAACTCTAGTGCCGCGGGCATCGACTGAAGTGCAAGCTCTGCGGCGCTACCTCCTCGAGGGCCTGACCGCGGGCGCGGCCAACGGCTGAGCGGCCTCGATGAGGTCGGCCGCCGGCGTGGGGCGGCCCAGGTGGTAGCCCTGGGCGTAGCGGCAGCCCATCGCCGCCAGCGCGGCGAGCTGGTCCTCCTCCTCGACGCCCTCGGCCACCACCTTCAGGCCGAGCGTGTGCCCGAGCTGCACGACCGCGCTGACCAGCTCCTGCTGCCGCTGGCCGGCGGCCCTCTCGTCGCTGTTCGGGTCGTGGCAGGTCAGCCCGACGATGAACGACCGGTCGATCTTGAGCACGTCGACCGGGATGTCGCGCAGGTAGCCGAGCGACGAGTAGCCGGTGCCGAAGTCGTCGATCGCGATCTGCACGCCCAGCTCGCGCAGCTCCTCCAGCCGTTGCGCGGTCACCGCGATGTCGCGCATCAGCACCGTCTCGGTCAGCTCCAGCACCAGGCAGCGCGGCGGCAGGCCCGAGGTGGCCAGCGCGTACGCCACCCGGTCGGTCAGGTCGGGCACCTCGAGGTTGGCCGCCGACAGGTTGACGCTGACCCAGGCCGGGGCGGTGCCGGGCGACGTCTGCTGCCAGTGGCGTACGGCCTGGCACGCCTCCAGCAGCACCCAGCGGTCGATCTCGGTGATCAGGCCGGTCTCCTCGGCCAGGGGCACGAAGGCGCCCGGTTGCTGGAGCCCGCGTTCCGGGTCCTCCCAGCGCACCAGGGCCTCGACCCCGGCCAGCCGGCGCGTCCGCACCTCGACCACCGGCTGCAGGTGCAGGCGCAGCTCGCCCCGGTGCACCGCCTCGCGCAGGCGGTTCTCCAGGTCGAGCCGGTCGAGCAACTGCTCGTGCATGCGGCTCTCGAAGACCTGGTGGCGCGACTTGCCGCCGGCCTTGGCGGCGTACATGGCGACGTCGGCGTTGCGGACGACCTCGTCGGCGTCGGTGTAGCGGGCGGCGTCCGGGACGACGCCGATGCTGGCCGAGATCGTCGCCTCGCGGCCGTGCAGCAGGAACGGTCGGGAGAGGGTCTCCAGCAGGTCGGCGACCAGAGTCTCGGTGGATTCGGTGGCCTCGAGCAGCACCGCGAACTCGTCGCCGCCGAGCCGGGCCACCGTGTCGTGCGGACGCAGCACTGCTTGGAGGCGCTCCCCGGTCGTCCGCAACAGCTGGTCGCCCGCGTTGTGCCCGAGGCTGTCGTTGACCTTCTTGAAGCCGTCCAGGTCGAGGTAGAGCACGGCGATCGGCTCGCCGGACTCGCGGGCCCGGGTCATCGCGTGCTCCAGCCGGTCGAGGAACAGCTTGCGGTTGGGCAGACCGGTCAGTCCGTCGTGCAGAGCCTGGTGCCGCAGGTCGTGTTCGAGGGCACGCTGCCGGGTCACGTCCCGCAGGACGATCACGGCGCCGATCAGCCGGTCGCCCGTCTTGATGGTGCTGAAGGTGTAGGCGACGCGTACCGAAGTGCCGTCCGCTCGATCGAGCGTGGCCTCCCGCTCCAAGCCGTCGCCCAACTCTCCGGAGGTCGGGAGCAACGCTCCCGCGTAGCGGGTGAGCAGGCCCTCGACCCCCAGGCCGGTGATCCGCCCGGCCGCCTCGTTGGCGAAGGTGAACCGGCCCGCCGCGTCGACCCCGCAGATGCCCTCGCCCGCGTTGGCGAGGATCCGGTCGGTGTACTCCTTGGCCAGGATGTCCCTCGCCGACTGCTCGAGCCGGAACGCCATGTCGTTGAACGCGGTGCCCAACTGGCCGATCTCGTCGCGCCCGCCGGTGACCACCCGCTGCGAGAGATCGCCGTCGCGGACCACCTCCACCGCGCGGGTCAGCCGGCGGATGCGGCGACTGATCGACTCGGCGACCAGCGCGCCCAGGATCAGCACGGCGAAGATGCAGATCGCGCCGATGATCGTGATCTGGCGCTCGGCCCGGTCGGTCGTCGCCACCATCTGGTCGTAGGTGGGGGTGTACTCGTAGATCACCGCGCCCAGCGTCACGTCGCTCGCGTCGATCAGCGGGACCACGACCTCGCGGATGCCCGTCGCGCCGGAGTCGTTGCTGTGCTCGATGAACTCGCGCGGCTTCTGGTCGAGGATCGCCAGCCGCACCTCGTCGCCAGGGTCCCAGCCGTAGATCGTGTCGTTGTCGCCCGGCTCGGCGTCGGCCAGCACCCGCTTGCCGGTGTCGACCACGACGAGGTCGCGGTTCTGCAACCGGTGCATCCGATCGACGTACGCCCGGAGCGCGGTGAGGTCGTCGTAGAGCGGCACACTGGTGCCCGGCTCGCCGGACGGCACCAGGCCGTACGCGACGTCCTTGGCCAGCCCCGCCGCGACCTGCTCGGCCGTGGCGACCGCGGCCCGGCGCGCCGACTGGTCGTCGGCGCGCAGCACGACGAGGCCGGTGACGACCATCATGGCGGCGATGGCGAGCACGCCACCGAGCAGCTTGAGCCGGACGCTCATCGATTCCTTCCCGATCTCTCCCCGATCTCTCTGATCGGCGGGACCGGGCCCGGGGTGAGTGCATGCGTCCTACGACACGGAGGCGGTCTCCCGGGGGAGGGCGGCCCGGCGGTTCAGCCGCTTGGTGACGGCGGCGCCGATGGCGATCAGAACCCCCGCACCGGCCACGACGGCCACCACCGTGGTGCTCAGGTCGAACAGCTTCAACGCGCTCGCCAGCAGCACGATGACCAGGGCCGACCGGATCAGGCCGGCCGGGGCCCGGGACGAGATGCGCGAGCCGATCAGTACGCCCGGCACCGACCCGACCAGCACCGCGGCGGCCAGGTCGAGCTTGAGGTCGCCGAAGAGCGCGTGGCCGAACGCGGCCGAGAACACCAACGGGATCGCCTGCACGAGGTCGGTGCCGACCAGGTCGTTGGCGCGCAACCGCGGGTAGAGCGCGAGCAGCACCACGATGATCAGCGAGCCGGACCCGACCGAGGTCAGGCCGACGATGAGGCCGCCGGCCGCGCCGACCAGCGCGGTCGGCAGCGGGCGCACGACGATCGGCTCGGCGCTCTTGTCCTCGCCCCGGCGCCGGGCGCTCCACGACTTGAGCAGCAGCCCGGCCGCGGCCAGGACCAGCGCGACGCCGAGCGCGATCTGGATTGTGTGCTGCACGCTCGCGTCGTCGCCGAGCAGGCGCAGCAGCAGGACGCCGCAGAACGCGCTCGGAACGCTGCCGACGCAGAGCCAGCGAACCAGCTCCCAGTTGACCGTGCCGCGGCGCGCGTGCACGAAACCGCCGAACGGCTTCATCACCGCGCTGGCCGCCAGGTCGCTGGAGACGGCGGCCACCGGCGGGACGCCGAAGACCAGCACCAGGACGGGGGTCATCAACGCGCCGCCGCCCATGCCGGTGAGACCGACGACGATGCCGACACCGAGACCGGCGAGCGCCAGGGTGAAGTTCATGGCCGATACTCTACTAAATCAGTTGAGTTTGTCGAGATTCCCGCTGGCTGAGACGACCGCCGGAGGGCGCTCGAACAGCAGCGCCACATCCTCCGGCGGCATCGGCCGGGCGAAGTGGAAGCCCTGCGCGAAGCGGTAACCGACGGCGTGCAGCCGGTCGGCCTGCTCGGCGGTCTCGACGCCCTCGGCCACCGCCTCGATCGCCAGGCCGTCGGTGATCCCGATGAGCCCGTCGACGATCACGGCCTGCGGGCTCGACACCGTCACGCCGTCGACGAACGACTTGTCGACCTTGAGCACGCGCACCGGGGTGTCGACCAGCAGGCTGAGCGACGACTGCCCGGTGCCGAAGTCGTCCAGCGCCACCCGCATACCCAACTGGTGCAGCTCGTGCACCGCGTCCAGGGCTTCGCCCGTGCCGAGCACGGCGGTCTCGGTCACCTCGGCCACCAGCCGGTACGGCGTGAGCCCGGCCTCCTCCAGCAGCGCCGCGACCCGGCCGGCGAACCCGGGCTCACCCAGCTGACGGGCCGAGATGTTGACGCTGACCTTCTCCGGGGCGTGCGGGCCGTACTCCCGCTCCCACTCGGCGGCCTGGTATACGACCTGCTCGAGGATCCACCAGCCGAGTTCGATGATCGTGCCGTTGCGCTCGGCCAGCGGGATGAAGATCGCGGGGGAGACCAGGCCGTGATCCGGGTGCTGCCAGCGGACGAGCGCCTCGACACCGGCCAGCCGGCCGTGCGGCAGCTCGACGATCGGCTGGTAGAGCACGAACAGCTCGTCGCGGGCCAGCGCCTGGCGCAGGTCGTGCCCGAGCTTGGCGTCCGCGTCGGCCAGCTTGTCCATCATCGGGTCGAACCAGGTCGTGCGGCCGCCACCGACCTGCTTGGCCGAGTACATCGCCACGTCGGCCCGGCGGATCAGTTCCTCCGGCGTGTCGCCGTCCCTGGTCGTGGTGACGCCGGCGCTGATCCGTACGACCATGTCCTGGCCGTGCAGCAGGACCGGCTGCTGCACCGCGTCCACGAGCTCGCGCAGCAGGGCGGCGGTCTCGTCGGTGGTACGCCCGGGCAGCAGCAGCGTGAACTCGTCGCCGCCGAGGCGGGCTACCGTGTCGGTCGGGAGCAGCCGCTGGTGCAGCCGGCGGGAGACCACCTTGAGCAGCGCGTCGCCGGTGCCGTGCCCGAGCCGGTCGTTGATCTCCTTGAAGTCGTCGAGGTCGAGCAGCGCGACGTGGAACGGCCGGCCGTCGGTGAGTTGAGCGGTCACTCGCTCGTTGAACAGGGCCCGGTTGGGGATCTCGGTGAGCGCGTCGTGCGAGACCTGGTGGGCGAGCTGGGCCTGAAAGTCGCGCAGCTGCCGCAGGTTGGCGTCGACCGTACGCAGCAGCCGCCCGTTCTCCCGCAGCATGCCGAACTGACGAACCATCACCAGCACGGTCATCGCCACCGCGCAGATCGCGATGACGAGCGTCTCGCCGCCACCCGGCGCCACGACGGCGATCAGCAGCACGCTCATCCCGGCCGCGGCCAGGTACGGCAGCATGCTGGCCGGACGGACCGGCGCGGGCGCGTCCGAGCCCGCGACCGAAGCGCGAAGCTGCCGGTCGGCCGCCATCTGGGTGCCCAGCGCGGCGACCGAGGCGGCGACGAAGGCACTCGACAGATACGGCCGGTCGGCGATGAAGACCGAGAGGCTGCCGCTGACCGCCGACGCGGCCACGCCGCCGGACAGGATGTGCAGGGCCCGGCGGTCGAGTTGGCCCGCACCGGTGAAGGCGACCTTGACGAAGGTCAGCATGGAGACCGAGGCGACCAGGATGATCGCCACGGTCGGCAGGACCGAACCGGTCAGCGACGTCCACAGGTCGATCTTGCGAAGCGAGTAGTGCCAGATGAACGCGCTGTTGGCGAGCAAGAGGATGCCGGCGTCGAGCGTGAACCGAGCCCAGTCGCGGCGGGTGCGCTGCCAGGTCGGCAGCCGCAGCAACGCCCACAGCGCCATGCTGAGAATGGCCATGTAGACGGCGAGGGTGCGGGGGCTGATCCACTGCGTCGGCTCGCCGTCCCGGAACGCGTCGGCCGCGTTGCTGACGATCGCCAGGATCAGGACGGCGCACGCCAGCCCCATTTGACCCCAGAACCGCCGGGTCGTCCGGGCCAGGTCACGGCGGCGGGTCACCCGCCGGCAGGCGTACGCCGCGAGCGCCGCCCCGAACGGCATCGGGATCCATCCGACGATCGGGTGCGCCCAGTGGTGCGCCAGCCCGATCGCGAACCAGACCACGTCGAACAGGCACAGCGCGAGCCCGACGACGATGGTCGCCGGGGGGTGTACACGCCCGGTCATGCCCCCGGGAAAGCCGGGTCGGAGATCTGCCACGGACCGCTCATCGGTGCTGATCACGCTCAGGTTAGAGATGCGCGTGGAGCTGTTCGGGTCCCGGTGGGTCATCCCGCCGAAACATCGGACTTTTCGGGACGTTCCGCTCGCTCGGCGTGACCGCGGTCGATGGTCAGGAGCACGATCACCGCGGTCACGGCGAACAGCGCCGCGGTGATCGCCGAGACCAGGTGGAGGCCGCCGACGAAACCGCCGGCTCCCGGATCGCCGGCCAAGGCACCGTACGCCGCGATACCGACCGCCCCGCCGGCCTGCCGAGCCGTGTTGTTGGCCGCCGAGGCCAGGCCGGCCCGGTCCTCCGGCACCGAACGCACGGCCGCCGCGACCACCGCCGGGGTGAGGACGCCGAGCCCGACGCCCCAGAGCAGCAGGCCCGGGGTCAACACCAGCTTTCCGGCGAAGATCAGCAATGCCGCCCCGGCCGCCGCGACGAGCAGGCCGGCCGCCATCGGGCGGCGCGGGCCGAAACGCGCGGTCATCCGCCCGGCGATCGGCGCGAGCACGCTCAGCGGCAGGAAGAGCGGTAGCAGGGCGAGCCCGGCGGCCAGCGCCGAGCGGCCCTGCACCCGCTGTAGAAACAGAGTGACCACGAAGAGCAGGCCGAGGGTTCCCAGGTTCATCGCGCCGGCCGCCGCGTTGGCAACCAGAAAGCCGCGTTCGCGAAGCAGGGCGAGCGGCAGCATCGGTTCGGGCGCCGGGTCTGTTCCGGTGCCCTCCGTGGGCCCGGCGACCCGGCTTTCGGCCGCGACCCGGCTTTCGGCCGCGATGAAGAGAAGCAGGAAGGCGACGGCGGGCACGACGGGGATCCAGCTGTCGTGAGAAACGATGGCGTCGACGATCGTGACCAGCGCCAGTGCGCCGACCACCATCCCGCGCACGTCCGGGCGGCGGCGAGCGGGCTCGCGGCTCTCGGTGATCACCCGGGCGGTGACCAGGGCCGCGACCAGCACGATCGGCACGTTGATCCAGAACACCCAGCGCCAGCCCGGGCCGTCGACCAGCGCGCCACCCAGCACCGGCCCGGCCGGCAGCGCGACACTGCCCACCCCGGCCCACACGCCGATCGCCCGGGCCTGCTCGCGGCGGCCCGGGACGGCCCGGGTGATGATCGCCAGGGTGCCGGGGAGCAGCAGCGCAGCGCCGATCCCGGAGAGCGCCCGGAAACCGATCAGCACCCCGGCGGTCGGGGCGAGCGCGCAACCGGCCGAACCGGCGCCGAACAGCGCCAGCCCGGCCAGCACGATCCGCTTGTGGCCGTAGAGATCGCCCAGCGTGCCCGCGGTGAGCATCAGCGCGGCCAGGGCGACCGCGTAGGCGTCGACGGTCCATTGCAGTGCGCCGACGCCGGCCCGTAGGTCGCGGCCGATGCCGGGCAACGCCACGTTGACGATGCTGACGTCGAGCAGAACCAGGAAGTAGCCGACACACATCACGGTGACGGCAAGCCGTCGGGAGCCCATCGGCTCTGCCTACCCCACCGGTACGCCGCCGAACCATCGCCGCGCGCCGAGTCGAGATCGCCGTCGCCCCTCGACCCAGGCCACGTGCCGTCCGGGCGCACCGGCATGGCCGGGCCCTCTTTGCGGCCGCGACGTGCGGGCGGTCGTCGTCGAGAGCGAAGTCGCCGAGCGGCACGCCCCGCCCGTCGTGCGGCAGCTCGGCCAGCCGTCGGCCGGCACGACCTCGACCTCGGGGACGCTGCGGCCGACCAGATCGTGCTCGCTGCCCAGGTCGTAGCGCTGCCGCAGCCCGGAGACGCTGGTGCCGAGATACATCGTGCCGTCGTGGGTCGCGGCCAGGTCGGCCACCACCGAGCGGATCGCCCGGTTGTACGGCCCGGGGTGCATGATCTCGACCTGGTCCCGGCTCCAGTTCAGCACCCAGGCGCCGATCGGTTGATGTGGGCGGCCGGGCCGTGCGCGGCCCAGGGATCGTCGCCGCCGGCGAGATTGTCGGCGTCCAGCCGGATCGCCCCGGCGGCCGCCCTGCGCGAGGTGTTCCTCGGCCTGCTCGACGCGCGGCACCCGCTGACCGGCTTCGCCGACCGGATGGGCGACTTCTGGCCGGTCGTCATCAAGTCGCCGGCGCTGCGGGCCCGGGTGCGCGAGTTCCTCGAGGAGCTGCAAGGGTTGGTGGCCGGGCTGTTCGAGGACGGCGGCCAGGCGTAGCCGAGGCTGACGGCGGCGCTGGCGTCGGCCGGCTATCGAGTGTGCTATCTGGACGCGGCGGCCCGCATCATGGCCGGCGAGGCGGCCGAGTCATTCTTCGACACGCACCGGGCCCGGGTGGCGCGAGCCTTCGACCAGGCCGCTATCGCGGGAGCCGCTGTCGGGTTTTGACGCCGTTGTTTCGACCAGGCGCCAAAGCTTCGACCAGGCGGCAAAGAAAGAGGGGAGTGGCCCCCGAAAGGGCGACTCCCCTGCTTTAGATCTCGAGCTGCTTGCGCTCTGATGCGAGCATAGCACCCCGTGACTTCCTCCCCCTCGGCTTTGAGCTCGCCCCTGGCAACCGATCCGTACGGCATCCATGTGACCGCCCGGTTGCTCGATTTCTTCGCTGACACCTCACCTTGGCCAAGGCGCCTGTGGGAGGTCAGTAGCGTCTTGGCGCTTCGGGAGGCTTACGAGGCGGGGAAGTGGCAGGCGCAGCAGGTGCTCGGTTCAACCTCGGTCACCTGGTACCTGCGTGCGCTCGAGCGGCAACTCGGCCCGGACCGAGGCCTCGGCGACGGCAAGTTGCGTAAGCACCTCATTGGCCTCCTGCGATCGAACCTCGCACCGGAGAGCCCGGAGCGTCGGCAGTTGCACCAACTGCTTCCGATGTTGGTCAACGGTTACCTGGACCGGTGGCGCGACAGGGTTGCCCAAGGCGCCCCACCGTCTCCGGAACGGATCGCGCGTGCTGTAGCCACGCATCTCCTGGATCTTGGCCATAGCACCGGTCAGCTGCACCGCTGGGCCCGAGAGCTGGCAGACCGGCCCGGTGCGACTCTCGACGACCTGCTCGATTCGGCGTGTGATCTCGCGCGTCGCCCGGACGTCGGCTACGAAGTGATCGTGCCGTTCACATCGGTGCCGAAATATCAGACGCTCGCCGCCCACCTGCCCCAATGGCGGCCGGCCAAGGGGACTGCCGAGTGGTTTGCATCGAACGGTGTTGCGAACCCGCCGCGGCAGTACGGTGCGTTCGTTTTCGACGTCGTGGCCAAGGATCCCGCCGCGGCGGCGCGAGTTGCTGGGAGTCTTGTACAAAAGCTTCAGGCCAGGGCGACGTATGCCCGGGGAAGTCTGGGTGACCGTCTCGCGCCGGTCGGGCAGGTATGGGTGAAAGGGCATCCCGACCCGTTGCCCTTGACACCCCCTGCTCGCGGAGTCGATGTCTTGTCCCTGGTTCGCGAGAAGACGCTTTACTCACTGCCGAGCCCGGGCTCGATCGACGATGCGCTCGAGATGGCGGCGCCGCTGAACTCGGGCGCTCCCGCACCGGCGGTTTCCGGCGGATGGTCGGCGATCGAGTCGCTGCTGTCCAGGGCGGCCGACACCGGCGACGGCCGTCCGGGCCGTGTTGTCGCCGCGGATCGGCTGGCCGCGATCGTCGCGTGCTCCTGGCCGCGGGCGGAACTCACGCCACTGTCCTGGCGGCACAGTCCGGCGGCTCCCGACCGGCTCGGCGCCGATCTCGAACGGTTGCGTATCAAGACGCCCGAACAGAACCTCAATCGTTGCCGCGTACTTGCGAAAGCTCTGAGTAGCGGGTCGGGGATGGCAACGTCGAACCCCAGCGACGCGGCGGCCGCTGAGAGGATGGTTCGGTTGCTCTCCCACCCGTACGGCGAACTCGGCGACGTTCGGAACGTATTTCAGGGCACCCTGCGTCGCCTGTATCGGCAGCGCAACATCGTCGTGCACGGCGGCACGACCGCGTCCGTGGCGATCGAAGCCACGCTGCGAACGGCGGGTCCGCTTGTGGGCGTGGGCCTCGATCGAATCGTGCACGCGAATCTTCAGCACAAGATCGGTCCACTGGAGCTCGCTGCCCGGGCAGTGAACTCACTGGAACTGGTCGGCGACGACCTGGGTCCGGAGGTGGTGAGTCTTTTAGAGTAACCGGCCCTTGGGCAGGCCACTATCGCCGGCGCAGATATCGGCTGACCGCGACGGCGATCAGCAGGAGGGCGACCGCCAGCAGGGCGAGCCAGATCCACGGGCCGTGACCGGCGGCCACGGATGGTCCTGAGTAGACGCCGGGCCGTGGGATGGTCTGGGCGGGAACGAGGTGCACCCCGCTGCGCGGGCGGCCGAAAGCGGGTGATGGGCCGAACAAGCCGGGTCCCGGAGTGCTGCCGGACATCATCGCCACCTCCGTCCCGAATTTAGGCCCACCCTCCGATAAGGAGCCTCGGAGTTCGGTCAGAGTCTTGCGCGGCCCGTCGGGGTTCCCGTAGAACGTGCGCATGACCGTCACGGATGGCGACAACTCGGCGCTGCAGCCCGACGTGCCGCACGCGGCGCGCATCTGGAACTACTGGATGGGCGGGCAGGACAACTTCGCCGCCGACCGGGCCGCCGCGGACGCCGTGGCCCAGGTTTATCCCGAGATCGTGCTGATGGCGAGGCACTCCCGCCAGTTTCTCATCCGGGTCGTCCGCTATCTGGCCACCGAGGCCGGCATCCGGCAGTTCCTCGACATCGGGACCGGGCTGCCGACCCTGCAGAACACGCACGAGGTCGCGCGGTCGGTCTCCGACGAGTCGCGGATCGTCTACGTGGACAACGACCCGCTGGTGCTCGTCCACGCCCGTGCCCTGATGGCCGACTCCGGCGCGACGCACGTCGAGGCCGACTACCACGATCCGGAGCTGATCCTGGCCGAGGCGGCGAAGACCCTCGACCTCACCCGGCCGGTCGGCGTCATGTTCATGGGTGTCCTGGGCTACGAGCCCGACCTGAGTGTGGTCGCGTCGATCGTCAACCGTGTCATGGCGGCGACACCGTCCGGCAGCTACCTGGTGCTGTGGGACGGCACCAACACGACCCAGGCGGTGGTCGACGGCGCCGAGCGGCTGGCCCGCAGCGGCGGCGTGCCCTACATCCTGCGCAGCCCGGACGAGATCGGCCGTCTCTTCGACGGTCTCGAAATGGTCGAACCGGGGCTCGTGCAGATCACCGGTTGGCGCCCGACCGGCGAGGCGGAGTGGCTCGACGCGTACGGAGCGGTGGCCCGCAAGCCGTGAGGCCCGGCCACCGGGTCCACCCGGTGGCCGGGGTGAAGTCAGCGAACGGTGATGACGACGACCGGGAACTTCCGGTCGGTCTTGGTCTCGTAGTCGGCGGCGTCGGGCCAGTACGCGCGCCAGATGCCGTAGAGCCGGTCCCAGTCGGCGTCGCGGCCCGGGCGGACTACGCGGTAGCCGGCCTCCCGCGTCTCGGTGCCGAGCTCGACGGTCACGGTGCCGTCGAGGGCCTCCAGGTTGGCGACCCATTCGGGGTCGCTCGGCGCGCCGCCGCCGCTGCCGCA
>DASWRZ010000498.1:0-28664 GCA_036402935.1 Actinoplanes sp. | reverse complement strand
CGGGTGCCGGGCCCCGCGCAACGCCTGCGCGAGGAGCACGAACGCTTGGGCGGCGCCGGCGGTCAGCAACACCTCGTCCGGGTCGCGGCGGTGCCTTTCGGCCACGGCGGCGACGGCTCGGGCATCGTCCGGGTACGCGGAGAGCCCGGTAAGCGACTCCGCGATAGGGGTGGACAGCCATCCCGGCATCGGCGCCTGCCGCACGTTGACCGCGAGATCGATCAGCCCGGCCGCCACCTCCGAGTCACCATGGTGCGCGAGGTCGATCGTCATGCCCCCAGCATGCCGGACCCCATTCCGGCTGCCCATTTGGGCCCTTTTGCCGGTTCTTTCCTGTGGGTTCTCTCATCTTCGGCCGTTTCGTCAGGACATGAGCGTTTTTGCCATACCTTCGAGGGGTGTCAGCCGGAAAAATCGCACCCCTCATCCGAGCCGGCCTGATCGCGGGCCTCGTCGTGGCCGGCCTCGCCTATCCCCTCACCGCCCTCGCCGGGATCGGCGTCAAGTACGGCACCGACGCGCTGCAGTCGATGCCCGACGAACTCACCGTGGTGCCCAGCGCGCAGACCACCTACGTGTACGCGCGGGACGGTCACACCCTGCTCACGACCTTCTACGAGGAATACCGCAAACAGGTCAAGATCCAGAACATGTCGCCGTACATCACCGAGGCGATCGTGGCGTCCGAGGACACCCGGTTCTATGAGCACCACGGCGTCGATGCCAAAGGCGTGGCCCGCGCCTTCGTCGCCAACCAGCAGGCCGGTGGGGTCTCCCAGGGCGCATCCACGCTGACCATGCAGTACGTGCGGATGGCGCTGCGGGACGCGGCCAAGACCCCGCAGGAGGCACTCGACGCCACCGAGCAGACGACCTCGCGGAAGCTGCGCGAGATGCGGCTGGCACTTGCGCTCGAGAAGCAGATGTCGAAGCAGGAGATCCTCGAGCGGTACCTCAACGCGGCCTACTTCGGCCATCGCGCCTACGGGATCTATGCCGCGTCCCAGATCTTCTTCTCCAAGCCGCCGAAGGATCTCGACCTCAACGAGGCGGCACTGCTGGCCGGCCTGGTGAAGGCGCCGTCGGCGTTCGACCCGGCGAGCACCGACCAGACGATGGCGGTGGCCCGGCGCAACTATGTGATCGACCAGATGCAGAAGATGGGCTCGATCACCGCCGCCCAGGCCACGACGGCCAAGCACGCCAAGATCAAGCTACATCTGAGTACGCCGCCCAACGACTGCGTCTCGATCGCCCGGCGGCACAACGACTGGGGCTTCTTCTGCGACTACTTCAAAGACTGGTGGCTGCGGCAGCCGGCCTTCGGCGCCAATCCGGAGGAACGCGAGGAGAACTTGCGGCGCGGCGGCTACACCGTGATCACCTCGCTCGACCCGGACATCCAGGCGTCGGCGATGAAGCACATCCTGGCCAAGGAGAAGAAACGCAGCAAGTTCGCGCACGGCCAGGTGGTGATCGAGCCGGGCACCGGGCGGATCGTCAGCATGGCGGTCAACCGGACGTACTCGCTGGACCAGTCGCACAACGGCAAGAACAGCGACCCGGCCAAGCGCAAGCAAGCCAAGGGCAACTACCCGAACACGGTCAACCCGCTGCTCGGCGGCGGCAGCATGGCCGGCTACCAGGCCGGATCCACCTTCAAGATCTTCACGATGCTGGCCGCGCTCGAGTCCGGGATGCCGCTGAGCACGTCGTTCTACAGCCCTTCGCAATACGTCTCGAAGTACATCGTGGCGCCCGGGCCGGCTGCCTGCGGCCACCACTGGTGCCCGAAGAACTCCAGCCAGTCGATGACCGGCACACAGACGATGTGGAGCGGGTTCGGCAAGTCGGTCAACACGTACTTCGTCCAGCTGGAGGAGAAGGTCGGCGCCGACAAGGCGGTGTCCATGGCGGAACGCCTGGGCCTGCGGTGGCGCACCGGAGTCGACAAGGAACTGGCGTCGCCGGACCATTCCGCCGGGTGGGGAGCGTTCACCCTCGGGGTCAGCGACGTGACCCCGATCGAGATGGCCGACGTCTTCGCGACGGTGGCCGCCGAGGGCGCCTACTGCGAGCCGCTGCCGGTCCGCTCGATCAAGAACCGGGACGGCTCCAACGCCACCTTCCAGGGCAAGCTGATCGCGGCACCGCGATGCCACCGGGCCTTCAGCGCCGACGTGGCCCGGGCGGCGACGGACGCCGCCAGCTGCGTGACCGGGTACGGCGCGTCGAAAGGTAGCTGCGGCGGGTGGCAGACGTCGCCGATGGTGTACGCGACGCTGCACCGCCCGGTGGCCGGCAAGAGCGGCACGACCGACAACAACCGGACGGCCTGGTTCTGCGGCTTCACCCCGCAGCTGGCCGCGGCCGCCTTCGTCGCCGACCCGGACAACTCGAACGACTACGTCGGCTCGGGCCGCTCGACGATCTCGAAGTACACCCTCGCCGAGACGCTGCGGGACGCGCTGAAGGGCCAGCCCAAGCTCAAGTTCACGCCGCCCTCGCACGACCTCACCTACGGCGGCCACGACTCGGAGGACCGAGACTCCAACCGGCACAGCGCCGACTCCGGCTCCGACAGCGCCGACTCCAGCGACTCCGGTTCCGGCCACTCCGGTTCCGGCCACTCCGGTTCCGGCCACTCCGGTTCCGGCCACTCCGACTCCGGCGACGGCAACTGACGCCCGTTTTCAGGCCGTCCAGTCACGGCTCGGGAGGCCGGGTCTCAGGCCGCCGGGACGACGGGCACTTCCGGGTTGCGGGGCGGGCGCCAGCGGGCGTCGCGACCGGCCCGGGCCAGGGTCTGATCGAGCAGCTCGTCTTCGGGGTCGGCCGGGATCGCCGGGCCGAAGGTGCCCGGGACGCCCTCGGACGGCCCCTGGGAGAGAAACTCGATCAGCACCTCGAGCGTGCGCGGATCGGCCGCGTAATCCTGGCCGGTGGCCCGCGCCAGATCCCAGCTGTGCACGATCAACTCGTTCATGGCGACGATGCCCATGGCGGTTGCCGGCATGGTCGCACCGCCGACGGTCGCGGTGCCCGTCCAGGCGGCCGGATCCTTCCACGCCGTGGACAGGTCTTCGAGGAGGACCGGCAGGAGGCTGCGCCAGTGCCGGGAGAGATGCTGCTCGGACGGCTGCGGCGGCGGCCCGTCGGCACCGGGGGTGTCGGTGCGTTTGCGGGCGGCCTGGGTGAAGGCGTAGGCCAGGCCCATCAGATGGTCGAGCAGGGCGGCGACCGTCCAATCGTCACACGGCGTCGGCGCGGTCAGCTCGTCGTCGTCAACCCCCAGCAGCAATGCTCGCAGCTGACGAACCGGCGGGTCGAAGTCCAGCGGCACACGATCGGCCACGGTCGTCCTCCTTCGGTCGTCGGTGTTAACCCCACGTTACGGGCGGGGTACGACACTTTCGCGCCGGGCGACGGGCGTTTTCACGACTGGGCGGCTTTCTTTCCGGATCACTTCCCATGGATCCGTCCTACCGTCCAAGATCAGGGCGCGGTTATGTCCACGGTGTCGCTGAGGTTGGTCCCGTTCTGCCCCGGCCGGCCCTGATTCGAGGTCCCGGGCCGCTCGACCGCCCCGTTGCTGTGCGCCCCGTAGACCGACCCGAACTCGGCCGCGACCCGCTCCCCCAGCCCCTGCGACCCAGCCTCGAGCGCCCCCCGCGACGGCATCCCGGGCACCTGCTGCCCCGGCTCCCGCGACGCCAGACCCGGCGCCTGCGTACCGGAGTCACGCAACGGCAAGCTTGGCAGCGGCGATCCCGGCTCGCGGGGCGACATGCCCGGCACCTGCGGTCGTCCTTCGACCGGCCCACGCTGTGCCGGACCCGACACCTGCGGTCCAGCGTCCGCGGAGCCCCGCGGCGGGAAACCGGGCGTCTCCATCGGCCCTCGCGACAGCAGACCCGGCGTCGGCCCGGCATCGCCCGGACCGCGAGGCGCCAGACCAGGGGCCTCCGTCGACCCCCGCAGCGCCAGACCAGGCTGCTGACCCGCCCTCGCCGGCCCGCGTGAGGGAAAGTCCGGGGCCTGCGGTTGTACAAGGTTCGGCATCTGCCCGGGCGCCTCGGCCGGCCCACCCTGCGCCGTTGCCGGTTCCGGGGCGAGAAACTCGATGTGGTCGGGCATCGCCGGGCCGCCTGAGGCACCCGCCGGCGCGTACGCGGGGTCGCCCGGACCGAAGGCGGGGCCGAACTCGGCGGCCCGGTGTTCCGCCCGGCCCGGCACGAGGTCGCCGCGCTCGGCCGGCGGCGGGCCGTAGTCGGAGCCGCTGACCTGGCCCGGCATCTCCGGTGCGGGCGCCGCCCCGGCCGTCGGCATGGCCGGCGGGGGCGAGGACATCGCCGCCGCGGGCGCCGGCGTGGGTTTCGGCTGCTGGAGTGACGTCGGCCCGGCGATCGCCGCCGCCACGATCCGCTTGGCGATCTCGGGCGCGGCCGCCCAGTGCAGGCCCAGCTGCGACGCGTGCACCTGCCGCCAGACGAAACCTTCCGGGTTGCCGCCCGACCAGGTCCACGCCGGAACGGCGCCGGCCCTCGGCGTCACGACCGCCCGGTGCTGCTTGTAGCCGGTGATGCGCGCGCCGCCCGGCGCCAGCACCGAAGTGGTCGGCGCGGTCGCCTCGCGGTAGCCGGCGACGGTCTGCTCACCCGTGTAGGCCGTCGCGTCGAGCACCCCGCACATCGGACGCCCGTCGAACTCGTGCCCCAGCCAGGGCAGCGCCACACCCTCGGCGACCACCGGCCAGCCGTCGGCCGCGAACTTGGCGACGGTGCTGCAGAGCCTCCGATTGGCCGAGAGCTCCTCCGCGTACCCCTCGGGAAGCCCGGCCCCGACGATCAGCGCCCGCGTTCCCGCCGGGAGCGTCTCGTCGCGCAGCGGGTCGACGATCGCCACGTCGGCGCCGGCCGCGGTGAGCAGTTCGGCCGTCTCGACGTACGTGTAGGGCGCACCCGCGCCGCCGGCCAGCGCGACCACCGGGCGCTGGTCGAACGGGTCGGCCCCGATCGCCTCGGCCGGCGTCCACAGCGGGCCGGGCAGTGCGGGGGCGGAGTTGGCCAGCGCGATCAGACGATCGAGGTCAAGGCCGCCGACCACGGCCTCACCCAGCCGGCGTACGGCGCGGCTCGCCTCGACCGTACGGTGAGCGACCGGAACCGGGCCGTGGGCCCGGGCCGGCAGGACGTTGGGCAGGTCACCGCGCCGCAACGCACCGAGCACCGGCATGCCGATGTCGTCGAGCGCCGTCCGCAGCATCTGCTCGTGGCGCGGCGAGGCGATCCGGTTGAGGATCACGCCGCCCAGGTGCACCATCTCGTCGAACATCCGGAACCCGTGCACCAGCGCGGCGATCGAGTGCCCCATCGCGGCCACGTCGACGACGAGCACCACCGGCGCGCGCAGGGCGGCGGCGACGGCCGCCGTGCCGTCGATCTCGGGCTGCCCGGTCAGCGAGTCGAAGAGACCCATCGCGCCCTCGATCACGGCGAGCTGCGAGCCCGACGCGCCGTGCGCGAAGAGCGGAGCGACACGCTGCGCGCCCACCAGCCGGGGGTCAAGGTTACGGCCGGGACGGCCGGCGGCCAGGCCGAGGTACGCGGCGTCGGTGTGATCAGGACCGACCTTGAACCCGGACGCCGTCACGCCCCGAGCCACCGCCGCCGCCAGCAGGCCGACCGCGATCGCGGTCTTGCCGTGCCCGGAGGACGGTGCGCTCACGACCAGACGCGGCTGGGCGTTCATCAGTGGCTCTCCCGACGGTTCCGTTACTCAGCGCCCGCGTGACATCGACCGCCGCTTGGGCACAGTACCCGCCGGAAATGGACGCCTCGGGCGGCCGGGTAGCCTCGGGGCGTGTACCGGTTCCTCCTGACACCGCGCTGGCTGGCCGCCGCGGTGCTGGCCATCGCGGCCGCACTGGTGATGGTCCGCCTCGGCGAATGGCAGCTGCATCGTTATGAGGAACGACACGCGATCAACACGCGCATCGATGCCGCCGATTCGACCAAGGCCGTGCCGCTGACCTCGGTCGTTGCGCCGCCGACGGCCGCGGGAAAGGCCGGTCCCGCTCCGGGCAAGTCGGTGGCCTGGACAAAGGTGACGTTCAGCGGGCAATACGACCCGTCGCACGAGATCCAGGCCCGTGGCCGCACGGTCAACGGCGACGTCGGCTTCGAGATTCTGACCCCGCTGCTGCTGAGCGACGGCGGCGGTGTCCTGGTCGATCGCGGCTGGGTGCCGGCGCCCGATGCCGGGGCGCTCGCCGCTCCCACGGTGCCGCCCGCGCCGACCGGGCAGGTAACGGTCGTGGGCCAGGTTCACCTGTCGGAAAGCCGACCTACCCCGATCGAGCACCGGGACGGCCGCCTCGACACCCGCCGCATCTCGGTGCCCCGCCTCGCCGAGCAGATGCCGTTCCCGGTCTACGGGGCCTACATCCTGGTGACCGGGCAGACGCCGGCCAACGATCCGGCCTTCTCCGAGATCCCGATCGACCACGAGGACGACTGGCAGAACGCCGGCTACACCGTCCAATGGTGGCTGTTCGCCTGCATGGCTCTCTACGCGTATGTCTACTACGCCCGCAAGGAGGTGCAGCTCCGAGCCGGCGTCCCGCCGAAGAAGGCGGCCTCTCTCCCGCCGACCGGCGACCGCGTCGAGGAGGCCGACCGCCGACGAGCCGAAGAACACGCCGACGGCAGACCGGCAGAGAACGCCGACAGCAGGCCGGCCGAGGAGCAGGCCGGCGGCAGGCTGGCAGAGAACGCCGACAGCAGGCGGGCCGAAGAACACGCCAACGGCAGACCGGCGGAGAACGCCGACAGCAGGCGGCCCGAGGAGCAGGCCGGCGGCAGGCTGGTAGTGAAGGCCGACAGCAAGCGGGCCGACGTCGTGCAAGCCGACAGCAAGCGGGCCGAGAAGGAAGCGGCCGAGCGCAAGCGGGCCGAGAAGGCCGAGCGCAAGCGGGCCGACAAGGAAGCGGCCGAGCGCAAGCGGGCCGAGAAGGTCGAGCGCATCCGGGCCGAGGCGGTCCGCAAGGCTCCGGTCGACCGGGTCGAAGAGGCAGATCGCAAACGCGCCGAGGCCGAGGCCAAGCGGAGACTCGCGGCGCAGTCCGGCCAGGACTAGATTCGCGGCCATGACCGCCACGCCGAGCGATCCGTGGGACGTGCCGCCCACCTCGACGCCTTTCGAGCCGCCGGCTCCCGCCGTTGATCCCGGTCCGGTGATCGTGCAGATCGCCGAGATCGGCGTGACCTCCACCGTCGTGCACACGCCGACCGGCGACATCCCGCTCGCGGGCTCGCAGTGGCAGGTCAACGACTACTGGTTCACCACTCAGCGCATCCCGAGGTGGGCGATCCTCGCCGCGGTCCTCGGCTTCTGCGTGCTGACCGTCTTCAGCCTGCTCTTCCTGCTGGTCAAGGAGTCGGTGGCGCAGGGAACGGTGCAGGTGACCGTGACCAACGGCACCCGCCAATACGTCGCCCGCATCCCGGTGCCCGACCAGAACGCGGTCACCGCGATCAACCAGCAGGTCAACTACGTCCGCACGCTAGCCGCCCTCTGAGGGCCAGCGACCCAGCGCCTTGACCGTCTCGATCGTGTCGGCCTCGCCGGCCGGCTTGTCGTCGCGGTAACGCAGCACCCGGGCGAACCGCAGAGCGACCCCGCCCGGGTAGCGCGGCGACGTCTGCACGCCGTCGAAGGCGATCTCGACGACCTGTTCCGGCCGCACCTCGACCACCCAGCCGTTGTCGTTGACCTTCAGTTCCTGGAACCGCTCGGTCTGCCACCGGAGCAACTCGTCGGTCAGTCCCTTGAACGTCTTGCCGAGCATCACGAACCCGCCCGTCGACGGGTCGAGGGCGCCCAGGTGCAGGTTGGACAGCCAGCCGCGGCGGCGGCCGTGTCCCCACTCGACGGCCAGCACGACCAGGTCGAGCGTGTGCCGCGGCTTGACCTTGACCCAGGCGGCGCCGCGCCGGCCCACGTCGTAGAGCGCCTCGGGGTCCTTGACGACCACGCCCTCCTGGCCCTCGGCGAGCGCCGATGCGAATGCGGCCGCGGCCTGTTCCTCGGTCTCGACACTCGTGCGGCCGACGATCAAGGACGAGGGCAGGGCGTCGGCGAGCGCGGCCCAGCGCACCCGGCCCGGCTCGTCGAGCAGGTCGGCGCCGTCGAGGTGGAGCACGTCGAAGAAGTAGGGCACCAGGATCGCCGTCGCCGTGCCACGGGTCGCGGCCCGGCTCGACGTCTCCTGGAACGGCCGCGGCCGCCCCGACGTGTCGAGGGTCATCGCCTCGCCGTCGAGCACGATCTCGCGGACCGGCAGCTTGCGCACCTGGGCCACCACCTCGGGCATCCGGGCGGTGATGTCGTCGAGGCTGCGGGTGAAGACCGCCACCTCGTCGCCCGAGCGGTGCACCTGGATGCGGATGCCGTCGAGTTTGACGTCGACCGCGGCCGGCGTGCCGGTGGCGAGCAGGGCGGCGGCCACGTCGGGCGCGCTCTGGGCCAGCATCGGCGTGAGCGGGGTGCCGACCCGCAGGTGGATCTCGTCGAGGGCGGCCGCGCCGCCGGTCAGAGCCGCGACCGCGACCTGCTTGAGGTCGCCGGAGAGCAGCAGGGCCCGGCGCACCGCGGTGACCGGCACTTCGGCCGCCTTGGCGATCGCGTCGGCGAGCAACCCGGCCTGGGCGCCCTGCCGCAACTCGCCGGAGAACAGGCCGATCAGCAGCCGTTGCTCGTCGGCGGTCGCGGCGCCGAACAGCGCACCGACCAGCTCGCGCCGCTTTGCCTGGGAGCCGGCGCCGGCGACGACCGAGATCTCGGCGATCGCCGCGTCGACCCCGCCCACGGTGAGGGTGGCCTCGTCGGCCGGCGCCGGCCGGTCACGCAGGCTCGCATAGCCCACGCCGGTCTGCCGCTGGCGAAGCTCGCCGGCGAGATAGGCCGACCCGGCCGCTATCTCGTCGGGATCGAGGCGCCGGAGCGCGTCGGCCAGGATCTCGATCTTGGCCTTGCGCCCGGAGACTGCCGATATGGCAGCGGAGGTGGCTGCCAGGTCAAGGAACCGCACGGCCCCCATCCTGACAGCCACCTCCGACAATTTCTGCTCATGCGGCCAGGGGCTCGGCGATCGGGAAGCCACGAGCCCGCACCGCATCGGCGACCCTGGACAGCTGGGCGTCGATGGCGCAGAGGGAAGCGGAGATCTCGGCGAGATCGTCGGTCAATGCGGTGTCGTCCCACTGGGCGACGTCGATGTCGTCGAGAGCAAGCACGGCGGCCCGGAGCCGAGCAATGGACTCGAGACGATGGCGGAAACGGAGTCGATCAATGGCATTGCGCGGCCCGACGGGCATAGGCCGCAGCCCGGCGGCGACTGCCGGGCGAGGCTCATTCGAACGCATGTTCGATATCCTAACAGGACGAGATTGCCGGGCGCACCATAATCACCCGTTCGACTCCGATCTCCCAGAAACCGGGAAACCGCAGGTCAGGCCTGCAAGATCGGGGCGAAGACCTGGGGTGCGTCGGCCGGGGCGGCCGACGCGGCCACGAAGCCGTCGGGACGCACGAGATAGAGCCGCCCCTCCTTGAGCGGGGTCCGGGGAGCGGCCGGAAAGACGTGGACAGGCACGCCGAGATCCGGCACGTCCATCGCGCGGACCCCGCCGTACGCATGAACCTGCCACCGCAGCGAGCGCAAGCAAGCGAAGTTGTCCCCGGCCCACGGCAGCCGCCGGCCGACCACGGGATCGCGCCGGCCGGCCGAGACTCCCGGCGTCATCCAGTAGTGGACGCGGATCTGGGAGACGTACTCGAAGAGCCGGGAGCCCCGCGGCGCGAACCGGATCGCGAGCGGCATCAGCACCGGCACGGCGATCCGGCGCAGCACCCGCCGGCTGCGCCTCTGCGAGGTGATCAGCCGGAAGACCTGGTCGGTCGTGGCGACCAGCTTGCGGGCGACCGGTCGCCGCTCGGCCTCGTAGCGGTCGAGCCACCCGTCACGGCGCCGGCCCCGCAGCACGTCGGCCAGCTTGAAAGCGAGGTTGTGTGCGTCCTGCAGGCCGGTGTTCATGCCTTGGCCGCCGACCGGCGAGTGCACATGGGCGGCGTCCCCGGCCAGGAAGAACGGCCCGTCCCGGAACGCGGCCGCGACCCGATGGTGCACACGATAGGTCGCGAACCAGCGGGCCTCGCCGTAGGTGACCGCGAATTGGTTCCTCAGGCGGCCCCGCGCGCCTTCCTCGGCCAGTTCGTCGCCGAGATCGTCGTCGTGCACCTGGCCGATCAGGCGGAAGTTGCCGCGGCCGCTCATCGGGAACCCCACCATGAAGTCGTCGCCGCCCGGCCGTACGTTGATCGCGTCGGCGACCAGCCCGGCCACCGCCTGCGCGTCGATCACGTAGAAGCGCTGCGGGTTGGTGACCCCCTCGTACGCGATCCGCCGCGCCTTTCGCACCTTGCTGTCGGACCCGTCGCACCCGACGCAGAAGCGGGCGGCAACCGTGTCGTTGCCGACCTTGGCCGACACCCCGGTGTCGGTCTGCTCGACCGCGGTCAGCGCGGTCTCCCACCGCACGTCCGCCCCGAGCGCCCGCAGATTGTCGTAGAGGATCTCCTCGTTGCGGCTCTGCTCCAGCACCTCGATGTACGGGTACGGAGTCAGGCCCGCGCCGAGCGGGCCCAGCGAGACCCGTCCGAACACCCGGTCGCGGAAGCCGGGCGCCATCGCGGTCGCCCGGCCGGCCTCCTTGAGCACCCGGTCGGCGAGGCCGAGCTGGTCGTAGATCTCGAGGCTGCGGGCCTGCACGACCAGCGCCCGGGACTCGCGGGTCGGGCCGGCCTTGCCGTCCACGACGATCACGCCGACCCCGAGTTTGACGAGCCAGTTGGCGAGCATCAGCCCGGTCGGACCGGCGCCCACCACGAGCACCTCACACGACAGCTCGGCCACCGCGACACTCCTTCATCCGGCCAGTCTTATCGGGTCAGGGCCTCCGCTTCATCCGGCCAGTCTTATCGGGTCAGGGCCTCCGCGACGTTCTTGAGCAGCAGCGCCTCGGCCACGCAGACCCGTGCGAACTCGCCCAGGTGCAGGCTCTCGTCCGGGCCGTGTGCCGCCGAGTAGGGGTCTTCCACGCCGGTGACCAGGATCGCCGCCCGCGGGAAGAGTTCCTGGAAGGTGGCGATGAACGGGATCGAGCCGCCCACGCCCATGTCGACCGGTGCGGTGCCGTCCCAGGCGGTCCGGAACGCGGCCCGGGCGGCGTCGAAGGCGGGGCCGGTCGCGTCGATCACGCACGGGGCGCCGTCGCTCTCCAGCGTCACCTCGACGTGGGCGCCCCACGGCGCGTACTTCTCGAGGTGGGCGCGTATCGCGGCGTAGGCCGACTTCGGGTCGTCGCCGGGCGCCAGCCGTACGCTGATCTTGGCTTTGGCCGACGGCTGGAGCGCGTTGGCCGCCTCGAGCGTGCGCGGGGCGTCGATGCCGAGCACCGAGACCGACGGCTTGGTCCAGGCCCGGTCGGTGATCGAGCCCCGGCCGATCAGCTTGACCCCGTCGAGCAGACCGGCCTCGTGACGGAACCGGTCCTCCGGGTAGTCAACGCTTGCGCCCTCCCGGCCGACCAGCCCGTCGATCGCCACCTCGCCCCCCTCGTCGTGGAGCGTGGCGAGCAGCTTGACCAGGGCGGTCAGCGCGTCGGGCACCGGGCCGCCGAACATGCCGCTGTGCACCGCGCTCTTGAGCACCCGCACCTCGACGAACGCGTTCACCAGCCCACGCAGCGAGGTGGTGAGGGCCGGCTGCCCGATGTCCCAGTTGCCGGAGTCGGCGATCACGATGACGTCGGAGCGCAGCTCCTCGTGGTACTTGTTGAGGATCGTGTCGAGGGACTCCGACCCGTACTCCTCCTCGCCCTCGACAAAGACCACCACGCCGACCGGCAGGTCGTCGCCGAACGCGCGCAGCGCGGCGACGTGGGCCATCACGCCGGCCTTGTCGTCGGCCGCGCCCCGGCCGTAGAGGCGCCCGTCCCGCTCGACCGGTTCGAACGGCGCGCTGGTCCAGAGAGCGGGGTCACCGACCGGCTGCACGTCGTGGTGGGCGTAGAGCAGCACGGTCGGCGCACCGGCCGGGGCGGCCTTGCGGCCGATCACCGCGGGCCGGCCGCCCTCCCGGACGATCTGCGTGCCGAGGCCGCAGCCGCGCAGCAGCTCGGCGACCGCCTCGGCCGACCGGTCGACCTGCGAGTGGTCGAACCCCTCGAAGGCGATGGACGGGATGCGGACCAGCCGCTCGAGGTCGGCGCGGACACCGGGCAGCTCCCGTGCGACCGCGGCGCGCAGATCGGTTTCAGAAAGGGTCATGGGGCGATCGTAGTTACGAGTCGCCGTCCTGGCGGCCTCGGCGGGAGGCGTCGTTGACCCAGGAACGGGCGCCCCGCGCGGCCGAACCGGCCAGGTCGGCGGCACCGTCGCCGAGCTTGCGGAGCAGCCCGACCAGCGGGTCCTGCGAGTTGTTGAAGGTCTCGCGGTAGGAGTTGGCCGCCGCCTTGACGTCATCGGCCACCGAGGCGTCGCCGTCCGAGTCGCGGCGCGGGTAGTCGCCGCTCAGGATCCTCGCGTAGTCCCCCGAGTCGACCCACCGGCGCAGCTCGGAGGCGCGCGCCACCGGCACCGGGTGGGTGCTCCACGCGGTCATGCCGATCTTGTGGATGCTGTCCCGCAGGTCGCCGCCGCTCTCGTAGTCCGCGGCCTGCTCGAGGAACGCGGCCGTGTCGATCTGCGAGAGGTCGCCGCCGCCCGCCAGTTTCATCAGCAGGCGGAGCGAGGCGGCCGGGTCCTGACCGGCGAGCAGGCCCGCGCGGTCGGCCGACAGCTCGGCCTTGCGCCACCACTCGTACATCGCGGCGATGATCGCCCGTAGCGCGATCGCGCCGACCGGCAGCCAGCTCAGGTTGGCCGCCCAGCGGGTCAGAATCATCAGGATCGTGCGGTAGACCGCGTGACCGCTGCGCATATGGCCGATCTCGTGGCCGAGCACCGCGCGCAACTCGTCGTCGTCGAGCCGCTCGACCGCGCCGGTGGTGATCACGATGAACGGCTTGTCGATGCCGATCGCCGACCCGTTGATGATCGGGTCCTGGGTGACGTAGAGCTCGGGCAGTTCGGCCACGTCGAGCGTGCTCGCCGCGTCGGCGAAGATCTGGTAGACCCGCGGGTACTGCCGGTGGTCGACCCGGATCGACCCGGCCAGGAACGACAGGCGGAACCCGCGTTCGTTCCACATGCCGAAAAATGCCTTCACCACGTCGTCGAAGCCACGCAGCTCACGCAGGGCGGTCAGGGCGCCTCGGTCGGCCGGATGTTCCCACGCGCGCGAGCTGATCCCGGTCAGCGTGACCCGCCGGCGCACCGGGCGGCTCTCTTCGTCGGTCATCCTCGTCCCACCCGTTCTAGCTGCTCAGAGCCTCAGGTAACGATCATCGCCTCAGGTAACGATCATCGTCGGTGTCGGCCGAACCGTCGATGACCAGATCGGCATGCTGTCTCGTCCGGTCGGCGGCGAAGTGACGGTTCTCGGCCAAGCGCCAGCGCTCAAGGTACGCCCGAAACGCAAGACTGTCGTCACCGTCGCGAGCCAGCGCCCGCTCCAACCGCAGCTCAGGCGGGGCGTCGACGAAAACAATCAGGGAAAGATCAGGGCGGATCACCTTACGGGCCGAGCTGACACCCTCCAAGATCACGACCGGTGCCGGATCGAGCCGCACCGGGACCGGGTCGAACGCGCCGAGATCCCAGCGGTAGCGCTGATAGAACGCCGTCTCGCCGCGACGTAGCGGCCCGAGCACCCGCTCCTCCAGCCGCCCCCAGAAGGTGAACTGGTCCTCCCAGCCATCGAGAAGATCATCGGTGTGTACGACCGGCGCGTCCATCTCCTCCGCCAGCCTCAGCGCGAACCGCGTCTTGCCGGCCCCCGAGGGGCCGTCGACGGCTATCAGGCGAACGTCGCCCAGGCGGGGCTCCAGCTTCTTGACGTACGCGGTGAGCTGCGCGAACGTGCCGTCACACTCCACTGGGCGCACCCGGGGGAACGAACGGCAGCCCGGCCGGAGGCCCGTTCTCGACGAGTCGCCACAGCGCATCGGTGTCGAGATGCTCCTCGACCAGGTCGCCGAGCGCGTCCAGGGCCCGCTCCCGAATCTCGGCGAACCGGGTGTCCGGTGCGACCGTGAACCCGTGGCGCCCCGCCTGCCGGGCCGCCTCGGTGAGGAATCGGCGGCGGAACTCGTCCGACTCGAAGGCGCCGTGCCAGTGCGTCCCGCTCACCGCGCCGGCCACCGCGCCCTCCGGCCGCCCGTCGACATAGTGCAGCAGCGGCTCGGGCGCGTCGCTCACCGCGTACCCGTGATGGATCTCGTAGCCGGAAACCGGCGCACCCAGCCCGGCCCCCGACGGCCGAGCGAGGGTCTTGCGCTCGGCGAAGCCGAAGTCCACCGGCAGCAGTCCGAGCCCCGGCACCGTGCCACGACCGCTCTCCACCTCGTCGTTGATCGTGCGGCCGAGCATCTGGAAACCGCCACAGATGCCGAGCAGCGGCTTGCCGGCCTTCGCGTGCCGTTCGACCGCGTCGGCCAGGCCGGTGCGGCGCAGCCACTCCAGATCGCTCACCGTCGCCTTCGACCCCGGGATCACCACCAGATCGGCGTCGGCGAGATCGCCCGGCTCGACGGTCAGATGCACCCGGACCCCCGGTTCGGCGGCGAGCGCCTCGGCGTCGGTGGCGTTCGAGATCCGCGGAAGACGGACCACGGCGACCCGCAGCCAGGAGGTTCCCCGCGGGGCCGCCGGGCGGCCCAGCGTCCGGCCGTACGCCAGGGAGTCCTCGGCATCGAGCCAGACGTCATGATCGAAAGGCAGCACCCCGTGGACCGCTCGTCCCGTCGCGGCAGTGATCATGTCGAGGCCCGGTCGCAGCAGGCTCATGTCGCCCCGGAACTTGTTGATCACGAAGCCGGCGACGTGCGCCTGATCCTCGGCGCTGAGCAGAGCGAGCGTCCCGAAGAAGGCCGCGAACACCCCGCCCCGGTCGATGTCGCCGACCACGATCGCGGGCAGGCCGGCCTGCCGGGCCAGTCCCATGTTGACGAAGTCGCCGTCCCGCAGGTTGATCTCGGTGGGGCTGCCCGCGCCCTCACAGATCACCGCGTCGTACTCCTGCTGAAGCTCGGCCAGCGTGGCGTACGCGGTCTTCGCCAGCGTGGGTCGCAGCGAGCGATAGTTGCCCGCCGTGACCGTGTCGACCGCCTGACCGAGAAGGACCACCTGGCTGGAACGGTCGCTGCCCGGCTTGAGCAGCACGGGGTTGAACCGGAGGTCGGGCGCCAGACCACAGGCCGCCGCCTGCATGGCCTGGGCGCGCCCGATCTCGCCGCCGCGCCCGTCCGCGCCGACGACCACCGCGGAGTTGTTGGACATGTTCTGCGCCTTGAACGGCGCCACCTTGACCCCGCGACGATGCAGCCACCGGCAGATACCGGCCGTGACCACACTCTTACCGGCGTCCGACGTCGTGCCGGCGACGAGAAGCCCGCTCATCGCTCGGCCGCCATCGTTCGAACCTCGTTCATCGCCGTGCCGCCGCGACTCCGGACCCCGCTCACCGCCGTGCCGCCGCGGTAATTGCCGCGAGGCCGAGAGCGAGCGCGCCGACCACCCCGCTCATTCTGGCCGCCCGTCTGAGGTGCTCGGCTTTCGGCTTCGGCCCGTCGCCGAGGAAGGGCCGCGTCTCGCTCCGGCCGAAGTAGACGTTGCGCCCCCCGAGGCGAACGCCGAGCGCGCCGGCCATCGCCGACTCGCACTGGCCCGAGTTGGGCGACGGATGATCGTTGCGGTCCCGCCGCCACACCCGTCTCGCCTCCCGCGGCTCACCCCCGACCGTCTTGGCCGCCGCGATCGTGAGCAGCCCGGTCAGCCGGCTCGGCACCAGATTGAGGAGGTCGTCGAGCCGCGCAACCGGCGTGCCGAAGCGGGCATATCGGTTGTTTCGGTGGCCGACCATGGCGTCCAGGGTGTTGGCGGCGCGATAGGCCAGCAGGCCCGGGATGCCCGCGATGCCGCCCCAGACCAGCGGCGCCACCACCGCGTCGGAGGTGTTCTCGGCGACCGACTCGACGGTCGCGCGAGCCAGTTCCGGCTCGTCGAGCCCCTCCGGGTTGCGCCCGCAGAGGTGATTGAGTCTGCCTCGCGCGGCTTCCAGGTCACCGCTTTCCAGGTGGCCGGCCATGATGCGGGACTCCTTCCGAAGCGTGCGCCCACCCAGCACGGTCCAGGTGGCAACGGCCGTGATCGCGGCCCGAGCGATCGGGCGCCTTTTCGTCAGCCGGGCGGCCGCACAGCCGGCTGCCGCCGGAACACCCACCGCGAGTACGCCGAACAGGGCACCGGCCGTGCGGTCGGGCGCGTAGATCCTTCGCTCGAGTCTCCCGGCCACGGTGCCGAACCCGGCCACCGGATGCCACCTTTTCGGGTCGCCGATGATCGCATCCAGCACATAGCCCGCGACCAGCCCCGCCGCATCCGCTCGCCCCACCCGCGAATCCTATGACCCGCACTCCGCCAAGCAGGTCCCACCGGTTGTCGGCGATGTCGAGAAACACAGCCAACCGACTCCCCTCAGGTCGCCGCCAAGGCCTCCGTGGGCGCGAGGCGGGCCGCGCGGATCGCCGGGTACAGGCCCGCGATCGCGCCGATCAGCACGGTCGCGCCGACGCCGCCCGCGAGGATCCGCAGCGGCACGACCGTGGGCCACTGCTGCGTCGTGGCGTACATTCCGGTCACCAGATAGCCGAGCAGTGCGCCGAACGCGCCGCCGATCACCGACAGGAGCAGCGACTCCGCGACGAACTGCGTGCGGATCTGGCCCTTGGTGGCGCCCAGCGATCTGCGCAGGCCGATCTCCGAGCGTCGTTCCAGCACCGAGATCACCATCGTGTTGGCGACACCGATCCCGCCCACGAGCAGCGCGACGGCACCCAGCCCGAACAGCAGTGCGGTGAAGGTCGCGGTGGCGGCCCGGCGCGCCACCAGCGCGTCGGACGGCTTGGACACCTGTACCTCGCCCGGCGACTCGGGGTCGGCCGTGGGTGCGAGCACCGCACGTACCGCCTCCACCTGTGACTCCACCGATCGCGTGTAGACCGTCGTCGGATGCCCGCCGAAGCCCAGGTACGTCGTGGCCGCCGGCCATCCCATCAGCGCCGCCGAGTCGAGTTCCGGTGCGAGTGGCACCGTCCGCAGCACGCCCACCACGACCCACCACCGGCCGCCGATGTAGACGGCGGGCACGTTGCCGAGCCGCTCGGCCGCCGTCGCGCCGAGCACCACCGCCGGATACCGCTCAGTCGCGGCGTTGAGCCAGGCGCCGTGGTCGAGCACGCCGCCGACCGTCTTGAGCAGGTCGAGCTTGGCCGCCAGCACCGACAGGCCGCCGGACTGCGTCGCCGGGATCCGGTCGGTGCGATACACGTACGTGTCGCTGAGCACGCCGGTCGCGGTGGCCGACTGCACCGGGGCGATCCGCTTGATCATCGCGACCGACTCGTCGGGCAGCGTGGCCTTCTTGCCGAACATCGTGTTGCCGGGCGACACCGTCAGCATGTTGGTGCCGAGTTTGGCGAGTTCCGCGTCGAGGTCGGCGCGGCTGGAGGCCGAGATGCCGACCACCGCGGTCATCGCGGCGATGCCGATCGCGATGCCCAGCGCCGACAGCACGGCGCGCAGCGGGCGTGAGCGCACGCCGTATCCGCCGAGCCGGGCCAGGTCGGACAGACGCAGCCGAGCCGGGGAAAGCAGGCCCTTCGTCCGATTCGGCGGGGTTGGCCGGACCATCTCAGACCACCTGCCCGTCGCGCATCGGCACCTGCCGCGGAAGGGTGTTCGCGATCTCGCGGTCGTGCGTGATGACCAATACCGTCGTGCCGGCCTCGTTCAGCTCGCGCAGCAGCTCCATCACCCCGGCGCCGGCGACCGAATCGAGGTTTCCGGTCGGCTCGTCCGCGAGCAGCAGCGGCGGCTCGCCGGCGACCGCGCGGGCGATGGCGACCCGCTGGCGTTCCCCGCCGGAGAGCTGGTAGGGGCGGTGGGTGAGCCGGTCGCCCAGGCCGACCCGCACCAGGGCGGCCTCGGCGCGCCGCTCGCGTTCCCGCTTGCCGACGCCGGCGTAGAGCAGGCCGTCGGCGACGTTACCGAGCGCGTCCCGCCCCGGCGCGAGGTGGAACTGTTGGAAGACGAAGCCGATGCGCCGGGCCCGCAGCGCGGAGAGCTGCCGGTCCGACAGCGACGCCACGTCGTGCCCGTCGATGCGCACGGTGCCCTGCGACGGCCGGTCCAGCGTGCCGATCAGGTGCAGCATCGTGGACTTGCCGGAGCCCGACGGCCCGACGATCGCCAGCAGTTCGCCGTACTCGACGACCAGGTCGACCGACCGCAGCGCGGTGACCCCGGCGGGGTAGGTCCGGCCGGCCCCGGCGAGCTCGATCACCGGATGGCCCATTCCCGTGCCCGGAACGGGCACGACAGCTTCAAGGAGGTTCACGACGGCATCGCCACTTTCATGCCGGGCTGCAACCCGGTCCCGGTGATCTGCACCCGGCCGTCGGCGAAGAGCCCGGTCTCCACCGCCACGATCCGCGTCGTGCCTCCGTCGACAACCTGCACCCCGTACCCGCCCTCGGCGAGCGCGAGCAGCGCGGCCACCGGCACGGCCAGCACGTGCGGCCGCTCGCCGGCGATGAACGCGACGGTAACGGCGGCCGTGCCCGTGCTCTGGACCGCCGAGGCGAAGCGGATCGTCACGTGGATCTTGGTGGTGGCCGCTTCACCGCCCTCGCCGGGGCTCACCACCATGGTGACCTTGCTGATCTCGCCCGGGACGACCTTTCCGTCGGGCAGCGTGACCTGCACCGTGGCGCCCACCTTGGCGAGCCGCGCCGAGCTCATCTCCAGCGCGACCGTGGCCAGCGGCGAGGTGCCGGTGACCTTCGCCACCGCGGCGCCGGACCCGATCACGGTGCCCACCTGCGTACTGAGCGAGTCCACGCGTACCTCGCCGTCGGCGTACACGATCTGGCCGGGATCGACCGCGCCCGTCTCGGTAAGCCCGAGGTCCGCCTGCCACCGTTTGACCGCGGAAGCGGTCGAGGAGCTGTATGCCTTGTCGACCGTGAAGCCCCGGTACCCGAGCACCCGGAGGTTCTGCTCGAACTGCTTGACATCGGCGCCTTTGACGCCCGTCGAGAGCGCGCGATAGGCCGGCAGCGAACCGTAGAGCAGGGTGACCGGCTTGTTGTCGAGGCGGAAGATCGCCTGGCCGCGGCTGACCGTCGCACCCTCCGCGGGCAACCCGGTCACGGTGCCGTTGCCGCGCGACGAGACCGTCGTGGTGTCGCCATGGGCGAGCGTGCCGTCATGGTTCTCCCGGTCGATCAGCGTCTGCTCGGTGATGTCGGCGGTCGACCCCGGCGGGTGGTCGGCCGAATCGGGGCTGCTCTGCGCCTCCGGCAGGTTGAAGACCGTGATCGCGGCCGCCACGGCACCGACCGCGAGCACGCCGGCGACCACCCCCGCGGCGCGGCGCGCACCCATCAAGAGCTTGCCTTGCTGCTCTTCGGAGCCGGCATGTACTTGTTGCACTCCTGTCTCGCCTTCTCGAACGCCGGGTCGTCGGGCTCAACACCGAGGTCCTTGGAGTCGATCGTGACGGAGCCGTTCGCATCGGGGTCGGGATACTTCGAGAATCCGTGGTCCCGCATGCACTGCGACACCTGCCGGATCTTGGCCAGATCCTCAGCGGGGATCGGGCCGGCGGCGTTCCCGGCGGGGTAGTACTTCTGGCACGCCTGCTCCGCCTTGGCGACCTTGCTCTGGTCGACGCCGTCGGGGTTGTGCACCACCAACCCGCCGTCGGGCTGCGGGTCGGGGTACCACGTGAGGCCCTGACCGCGCACGCACTGCGAAAACTTCAACAGCGACTTCTCGCCGCCGGCCGCCGCGCCGGCGCCGGCCTTGGGCGCGCCGGAGTTGGCGGTCGCCACCGCCGGGTCATCGTGACGGCCGCAACCCGCCGCTCCCATCGCAAACAGCAGGACGAATGCGGGGACCATCCACAGTGGATTTCGGTTCTTCGGCATGCGTAGTTTTCTACGCTTCGACCGGTCACACCACGGGCACAGAAAACGGCTTCACCACGCTGCGCTCAGCATTTCGGGAACAGCACCCGGATCGTGAGGCCACCCTCCAGCCGGGCGCGCACGGTCAGGTCCGCCGAGTGGGCCGCGGCGATCGACTGGACGATGGACAGTCCAAGGCCCTGGTGACCGTCGTCGGCCGTCCGGTTGAGCCGCTGGAACGGGCTGAGCAGCAGATGCACCATCTCCGGTGGGACGGGCGGCCCGGTGTTGGCCACCGACAGGAAAGAGCGAGCGCCCTCCGTGCCCGTCGCGACCTCCACCCGCCCGTCCGGGACGTTGTAGCTCAGCGCGTTGTCGACCAGGTTGACCACCAGCCGCTCGACGAGCGCGGGGTCGCCGGTGACCCGCGCGGGCCGAACCTCCGCCGCGACGGCCAGGTCTTGTTGTCGTGCCTTCGGCTCGGCGGCCCGCAGCACGTCGCCGGTCAGCCCGGACAGGTCGACGCTCTCCGTACGGTCCAAGCCGCGCTCACTGGCCGCCAGGACCAGCAGCGATTCGAGGAGCCGGGCCTGCTGCTCACTGACGACCATCAGTTCCTCGAACTGGGCCCGGAAGTCCGCCACGGTCGCGTCCGGGTCGAGGACGGTCTCCTCCAGCAGGGCATGCTCCAGCGTCAGCGGCGTACGCAACTCGTGTGCGGCGTTGGCGACGAACCGCTTGTGCGAGTCGAATGCCGCCGCCAACCGGCCGAGCAGCCCGTCGACGGTGTCGGCAAGATTCTTGAGCTCGTCGCGCGGTCCGGTGACGGCCAGCCGCTCGTGCACGTTCCGCGCCGAGATGAGCTGAATAGTGTCGGTCATGGTGCGCAGCGGTCGCAGCACCCGTCCGGCCACCAACCAGCCGAGCGCGGTCGAGACGACCGCCATGATGGCCAGCGCCACGCCCGACTTCACGAGCAACTGATGCATGATCTCCGCCTGCTGCCGGCGGGCCTGCTCCTGGAACGCCTCGGCGACGCGCCGCTCCGCTTCGGACAGCTGGACGCCGGTCGGCATGGCATCCCCCAGGAAGATGCTGACGCTCTGCCCACCCGACGGCGTCGTGCTGTGCGTGGACATGGCGACGTTCGCTCCGCCGTGTGCGACCAGAAGGTAGGTGATGGTCAGCATTACGGCGCCGGAGAGCAGGAAGAGCCCGCCGTACAGGAGGGTGAGCCGCAGCCGGACCCGCATGCCGGAGATCTGGGATGTCAGGCCCACGAGGATTCCCCTTTCCCGCTCAGATCCGGTAACCGGCCTTCCCGATCAAATCGCTAGCCGGCCTTTCCGCTCAGATCCGGTAGCCGGCCCGGGGAACGGTCTCGATCACGGGCGGCTCGCCGAGCTTCGACCGGAGGCGGTTCATGGTGGCCTTCACCGTCGTCGTGAACGGATCGGCGGCCTCGTCCCACACCCGTTCGAGGAGCTCCTCGGCGGACACCACCCGGCCCTGCGCGACGAGCAGGTATTCCAGGACGGCCAGCTCCTTGGGGTTGAGCGCCAGCCGCGTCCCGGCCCGGGTGGCGACCCGCCGGGCCGGGTCCAGCACCAGGTCACCATGCACCAGGACGGGTGGAACGGCGATCTGGGAACGCCGGCCGAGCGCCCGGACGCGCGCCACCAACTCGGGATAGGCGAACGGCTTCGGCAGGTAGTCGTCCGCGCCGATGGTCAGGCCCTGCACCCGATCGGCGACGGTGGCGGCCGCGGTCAGCATGAGCACCCGAGTGCGCCGCGGCTCCCGCATCAACCGGCGGCACACCTCGTCGCCGGGCACACCCGGCAAATCCCGGTCGAGGACCACCACGTCGTAGTCCACCTCGACGGTACGGTCAAGGGCCGCCGTCCCGTCAAACGCCACGTCGACCGCCATGCCTTCGCGCCGCAGAACCCGTGCCACCGATTCGGCGAGCCGCACGTGATCCTCAACTACCAGGACCCTCATCCGTCTCCCAGTCCGCAAGCGATCCGGACCGCCAGCGTACGGGTGAGACGGTCACACCGTTGTCACAGCGGCCCCGACCAGCCCCGGAGCGTGTCCGTCATCCGAATTTGCCGCCGCAGGTACGCCGCCCACGGAATCGAACGCCCTGGTAGCCGCAGGGTGATTGCCACGGTTCTGGAGTCGTCGCGGCGGGGATGGACTGCTCCGTACCTTCGAGCGGTCGTCAGATCACCTGGAGATGCGTGACGCTTACGGCACTGAGGTTGAGCTCCCGTACATGGCTAAATGGGCAGCTCAACAACAGATGACTTAAGCTGGCTCGACGACTGGTGCGAACCTCTTCCGGATCTACGAGCACAACGTGATCCCCGGACTCTTCCAGACCCCTGACTACTGCGCCGCCATGCTCTCGTTCTGGAGCCGCTTCCTCGACGCTCCCAACGACCTGGAGGAAGCCGTCGCCGTCAGGATGGAACGTCAGCGAATCCTCTACCAGCGCGGTAAGCGGTTCGCCGTCATCCTTGAAGAGCAGGCGTTGCGAACCTGGTTCGGTGACGCCGACACCCAGGCCAACCAGCTCGACCGCCTGTTGACCGTCATGGCGCTTCCGACCGTTGCGCTTGGGGTGATCCCACTGATCGGCTGGATCCATGCCAGCATCGGCGACCGATGGAACGCCTACGTGAGACGTCCCGGCACCAGTGGAAACCTCCTCGGTCGATTCGCCCAAGAAGAAGCCGTTAAGGCCATCGTGGCCGCCTGGGACACAGGTGCGGCTCTTCCGAACGGTTGCGGACATGACGGATAAGCGGGAGTACCCACTGGCAGTACTCGTGCACTCCGAATTGTGTGCCGACGTAGCGACGTTGCGCCAACACGGGGTGACCTTGATCCCGATGAGCACGACGGCCATAGCCCACACCTATCCCAACGGCACGATGCACAACTGCTACCACGTCAGGCTGCAGACGCGCGGCGTGGTGGAGACCGTGCAGTACCCGCCGCACCAGTACGAAGAGTCGACGGTGGCCCGCGACGACGCGACCATGCCGCTGTGCGCGGTGTGCATGGGGACGTATGGCGTTCTCGATCGCCCGGTTATGCCGCCGGGTATCCGCTGACCCAGTCTTGGTGAAGGTGCTTGGTCAACTCGTCCCGAGCAAGCGTCAGCATCGCAGGGAAGGGCGCGCCCGGCAGGATTCGAACCTGCGACCGACGGATTAGAAGTCCGTTGCTCTATCCGCTGAGCTACGAGCGCCTGGGGCCATAGCGTATCGTGTCGCCGCCTGAGCAGGCGTGACCAGTGTTGCCTGAGCCGAGCCGTGAGGGGCGATGGGATGCGCATCGTTGCGCAGGCTCGGACGGTTCTCCGCGCGAGCGGTGCGCCGACGACCGTGCAGGACGCCCGCCTGGTGCTCTTCGACGGTGCGACCCGGGCGATCGCCGAGCAGGCCCGCTAAGCGACCGATTCCTCGGGTGCGGGCGGCACCTCGATCTCCGGAGTGCCGGGAGGGGGAACGAACGCGTCCACCCAGCGGCCGAGCTCACGGAACAGTTCCGCCCGTACGTCCGGGCCGGAAAGCGTGAGGTCATGCACCCCGCCGTCGAACCGCGTGATCGTGACCCGCGGGCCGAGGCCGGGGGCCCAGCGCACGATGTGCTCGACGTCGAGGACCGCGTCGGTGATGCGGAGGTCCTCGTGCCAGGCCTTGCCCCGGAACGTCCGGGTCGAGCAGGCGACCAGGATCGGCACGTCGATGCCGAGGCCGGCCCGCAGGCGCTGCTGGCCCTGGCGGATCGCCCGGAGCCAGCCCGTCGTCACCGGGAAGCTGACCATCGGCTTCCAGGCCAGGTCGTAGGTCCATTCGCCACGGTGTTCGGTGTGCAGGCTCTGACCGTACAGTCCCAGGTCGGCGGTCGGCACGCGCCGGTAGGGCGACCGCCGGCTGAGCCCGAGAACGGCCGTCATCAGCGGGCCCTTGACGAGCCACGGGACGTTGAAATCGAAGAACGGGCTGTTCAGGAACAGTCCGTCGACCAGGCCCTGGCCCTGCCGGGAATGCGCCCACAGCGAGGTGAGCAGGCCGCCCGTGGAATGGCCGGCGACCAGCATCTGGTCGTGCCCGTCCTCCGAGCGGATGATCCGGGCCGCCTCGTCCAGCTCGGGGTAGTACTCGGTGAGGCTCCGGGTGAAGTTCGGCGTCTGGTGGGGCAGCAGGCTGCGGCCGTATTTCCGCAGGTCGAGCGCGTAGAAATCCCAGCCGCGCTCGGCGAAGAAGTCGGCCAGGTGGGTCTGGAAGAAGTAGTCGTTGAACCCGTGCACATAGAGCACCGCCCGCCGGGCCGGCTGCTCGGCACGGCGACGGACCAGCGTGGCGACGACCGGGCCCTCGTCGTCGCGGCCCAGGTCGATCGTGCGGCTCTCATAGGGCTCACCCAGGACGTCGATCTCCACGAGACCAAGGCTACCTAGCAGATCGTTTGTGCGCCGGGACGTCATCCACAGTTCGCCGCGGTTTCCACAGGTTCGGGATCAAAAACCTTTTCCGTACGCGGAAACGAACATGCTGTGGGCCTCGACATCCGACTGGAGGACAACTTGTTCGACACAAATCTCGCGATCGTGGGCAACGTGCTCACCGCTCCCGAGTGGCGACGGCTCAAAGACAGCGGCTCCCTGGTGGCCAACTTCCGGGTCGCCTCGACCGCGCGGCGGTTCGACCGGGAAAAGGCCCAGTGGGTCGACGGCAACAGCCTCCGCGTGCGGGTGACGGCCTGGCGCCGGCTCGCCGAGGGGGTCGCGTCGTCGATCGCGGTCGGCGACCCGGTGGTCGTCTACGGGCGGCTCTACAACCGCGACTGGCAGGACGAGCAGGGCAACAACCGCACGTCCTACGAGATGGAGGCGTTTTCGATCGGGCACGACCTGGCCCGCGGGCGGGCGAAGTTCTTCCGCACCCGGCTGGCGCAGATGACCAGCGAGATCGAGTCGTCCGAGGCGGCGTCGTTCGTCCGGGGTGAGCAATCGGTTCCGCTCACCGCCGACGAGGCGCCGGTCGTGTACGGCGACGGCCTGCCGGATCAGCTGTCGGAGGACGAGCCGAGTTTCGTCGACGTGGCTCCCGGCGCTGTCCCGGCAGCACCCTCCGGAGCGCCACAGCCCACAGCGGGAACCCGGGCGTCGGCAGAACGAGCCCAGGCGGGCCGGGAGGTCCTCGGCTCGGCGGGGGACGTGGAACCGGCAGCAGAAGCCCCGGATGCGGCCGCCGAAACCCGCAGGCCGGCGGCAGAAACCCCGGAGGCAGCCGCGGAGACCCGGGAGGCAGCCGCGGAGACCCCGGAGGTGGCAGCGGAAAGCGGGGAGGAATCGCCGTCGGAGACCGACGACCTCACACTCGAGGTCGAGCGGCTGGTCGCCGAGCAGCAGCCGGCCTCCAACCGCCGCCGCCGTTCGGCCAAGCGCGAGCCGGTCGGGGTCTGATCCCCGCCGACCGGAGATCGCCCCCTGTCGATCTCCGGTCGGCGGTCCCATGGATCGCCTATCCGACATGTACGCCTTTGTGGGTGTCTGTAGTACACCCGAACAGGGTGGGCCGAACGTGCCGAAACTTTCCGGCCACCCGGCCGACCTGGCCGATTGGTCCGGACACCTGTCCGCCCGGCAGACTAGGCGGCGTGCTGTTGAAGGAGATCCGCGCGATCGCGGGCGAAGCAGTGGTGCTCTCGCCACAGGACCGGGCCGCCGAGGACGCCAACACCAGCTGGTTCGGCGCGCCACCGCACGAACGTATGGGCATGACGGCGGACGAGGTGGTGGCCGCCTTCGAGGAGGCCGCCGAGGCGCTCCGCGACAAGGTGGCCGCGGCCGGACACCCCGGGCCGGTCACGTTCTACGTCTGGCACGACGGTCAGGCCGGCCAGCTGAGGTGCTCGGTCAGCTCGGCCGCGCACGACGACCTGCCGTTCGGCGGCGCCTACCAGGTGACCGGCGACCTGCACGCGATAGTGCAGGAGTTTCTGCTCGACCGCGCCCCGGGCGCGATCAGCTGGGGCTCGCTCGATCCGGTTCCGTACCGACAGGAGGAACCCGAACTCATAACCGAGTCGGTATCGGTGTGGGCGTGCGATTTGTGCACGACGGCCTGATATTCCTTGGCGCGGCGTGGGGCCGGGTTGGCTCCGCGCCGGGCCGAAGGGAGCCGCGTGCATCTGATCAAGGTCGGTAAGGACCAGGAAGTACTGGCCACGATCGGACGGGCGGTCGCCGCGCTCGGGGTCACCGACGGGGCGATCACGCTGGTCGGCGCGGTGCACGAGGCCCGGGTCTCGGTGATGCGGAAGTCCGACGCTCTCGACGATCTGATCCGCGACTACGCGCAGCCTTTCGAGCTGACCGGCACCGGCGAGATCACCGGCGGGACGGTCCACCTGCACGCCACCCTGGCCGGGGAGGATCTGGTCGTGGCGGGGCATCTGCACGCGGCCACGGTTCGGGAGTTCTTCGTCCACGCGTACGTGACTCCCCTGTGGACGAGTGGAGGATCGGCGATGCCGAAGCTACGTGTGCACAACGTCGCAACCTCGTTGGACGGCTTCGCGGCCGGCCCGGCCCAGGACAGCGAGCATCCGCTCGGCGTGGGCGGCGAACGACTACACGAGTGGATCTTCGAGACCCGCTACGGCCGGGCGATGATCGGCCGGGAGGGCGGCACCGAGGGCCTCGACGACGCGTTCCTGCGCCGCGGCGACGACAACATCGGCGCGACGGTGATGGGCCGCAACATGTTCGGCCCGATCCGCGGCCACTGGGGCGACGAGTGGTCGGGCTGGTGGGGCGACGAGCCGCCCTATCACCACGACGTCTTCGTCCTCACCCATCACCCCCGGGCCGACCTGGTGATGAAGGGCGGCACCAGGTTCCGTTTCGTCACCGACGGGCTCGACTCGGCGCTGCGCCGGGCTTTCGCCGCGGCCGGAGGCAAGGACGTACGCCTCGGCGGCGGAGTGGCCACGATCCGGGCCGCCCTGACCGCCGGCCTGGTCGACGAGCTCCACGTCGCCGTGGCCCCGATCCTCCTGGGCGCCGGCGAGCCGCTCTTCGCCGGCAACGCGGCCGCCGCGTACCAGGTCACCGAGTTCACCTCCTCCGATCGCGTGACCCACTATGTCCTGACCAAGTCCGCCTGATCGGCTCACCAGCCGCACGCCGAGCCGGCCGCCCGTCAGCGACCCGGGCCGCAGCCAGCGACCGAGGCAAGGAACGACCGCGGTCAGTGCGGGGTCGGCTCGGGCTCGGAGTCGGGCTTCGGGTCGGCGTGGACCTCGATCGGATCGGCCTGGGCGTGGACCGCCGACGGGTCTTCCGGAGTGCCCGCCACGGCGGTGTTTTCCGGAATGCCCGCCACGGCCGTGTTTTCCGGAATGCCCGCCACGGCCGTGTTTTCCGGAATGACGGCCACGGCTGTGCGCCGCGACAGCCCGATCACGCCCCACGTGATGACCACCGCCGCGACGCCGACCACCGCCAGGCCCGCGTGCCCGAACCGGAACCGCTCCTCGAACACCACCACACCGGCGATCGACGCCGCCACCGGGTTGACCACGCTGACCGTGGCCAGCGGGGCGGCCAGGCCGGCGCCGTTGTAGGAGAGCTGGCCGAGCAGATAGCCGACGACCGAGAAGACCACGACCATCGTCACGATGAACGGCGAGATCGAGGCGACGCCCGTCGCCGTGAACGCCGCCATCACGGCCTTGGACAGCACCGACGCGATGCCGAACGCGACCCCGGCCGCCGCCGCCAGCATCACCGCCCGGATGCGCGCCCCCGCGAACCACGCCCCGCTGCCGAAGATGACCACGGTGACCAGGGTGGCCAGCGACAGATAGCGTCCGTCCGGCGCCGACAGCAGCGCCGGTCGGCCGGAGTCGACCGACAGCGACATGATCAGGGCGAGCCCGGCCACGGTGAGCCCGGCGTCGAACCAGGACTTCGGGCCGACCCGTGCGTGATAGCGCAGCACCGAGATGGGCAGCGCGAAGAGCAGCGTGAGCGTGCCGAGGGCCTGGACGATCGCGACCGTCCCGAAGTTGAGCGCGAGTACGTGCAGCAGAACCCCGGCGGCGGTGAGCACCAGCGCGGTCGCCCATCGGGTCAGGCCGCGGTTGCGGTGCTCGGCGAGGCGCTCCTGGGCGACCGCGGCCGCGGCGTAGCTGGCCGCCGACAGCATCGACAGCCCGACCGCCAAGCCCAGCGACCCCATGGACACCCCCCGTTCCCGAGCTTGCCTCAGCTTGCTACCCGTCAGCCTGTCGGAGATACGCGAATCGGACGTCCTCCCCTGGTTGTAACCGTCCCTACATCTTCAGCGGTACTCGGAGCAGACCGCCTAAATGGGCGAATCATCATAAAAGCTCCGATACCGAATTCGCTTTCGGCCGCGACGCCGCGCCTGCCAGGATCGCCCG
>DASWRZ010000497.1:0-3746 GCA_036402935.1 Actinoplanes sp. | reverse complement strand
CCTAGCGCGGGTCACGGTTGTAAAGCTTGCGCGCCCAGACGTAGCCGACGGCGGTCAGCAGCAGGCACCAAGCGAGAGCGAGCCAGCCGTTGTGGCCGATGCCTGCGCCGAGCAGGAGGCCGCGCAGGGTTTCCATCATGGGCGTGAACGGTTGATATTCGGCGAACCAGCGCAACCCCGCCGGCATCGAGTCGGTGGGCACGAAGCCGCTGCCTAGGAACGGGAGGAGCAGGAGCAGCAGAGGCCAGTTGCTTGCCGTCTCGACGGACCTGGCGGCCAGGCCGCTGGCGACCGCCAGCCAGGTGATCGCGATGGTGACGCCCAGCACGAGGCCGGCCGCGGCGAGCCACTCCAACGGGCCGGCGGTGGGGCGGAAGCCGACCGCCAAGCCGACCCCGAGCAGGACGATCACGCCGAACACCGTCTGCAGGACGTTCGCGGCGACGTGACCCGTCAGCACCGACGGGCGGAAGATCGCCATGGTCTTGAAACGGGCGATGATGCCCTCGGTGATGTCCATCGCCATCGTGGTCGCGGTGCCGGCGGCGCCGCTGGCGATGCTGAGCAGCAGGATGCCGGGTGTCACGTAGTCGGCGTACTGCGCGCGCCCGCCGCCCGCGGTGAGGCCGGCGCCCAGCGTGCCGCCCAGGACGAAGACGAACAGCAGCAGGAAGACCACCGGCATCCCGATCAGCGTCATCGTCATCGCCGGGTAGCGCCGCATCCGGCGCAGGTTACGCCGCAGCATGGTTCGGGTGTCGCGGACCGCGTACGCCATCGTCGTCATCGCACTACCTCCTCGGGCCGGCCGGTCAGGGTCAGGAAGACGTCGTCGAGGTCGGGGGTGTGCAGGCTGACCTGCGACGCGGTCACGTCGCCGAGCCGATTGAGCAGGTCGCGGAGCTCGGCCGGTGTGGCCTCGCCGGGAACACGCAGCACCAGGGCCGACGGCTCCGAGGAAGCCGACGGCAGGAGCGCCGCCGCGCGGTCGAGGTCGGCCGGCGAGGCGAACCGCAGCTCCACGTGACCGCCCGGGACGAGCCGCTTGAGCTCCTCCGGAGTGCCCGAGGCGACGACCCGTCCATGGTCGAGCAGGGCGATCCGATCGGCCAGCTGGTCGGCCTCTTCCAGGTATTGCGTGGTCAGGAACAGCGTCACACCGCCCCGCACGAGGTCGCGGATCATGCCCCAGACGGCCCGGCGGCTGCGTGGGTCGAGCCCGGTGGTCGGCTCGTCGAGGAAGATCACCTGTGGTGAGCCGACGAGCGTCATCGCCAGGTCGAGCCGCCGCCGCATGCCACCCGACCAGGTCATCACCGGCTTGCGGGCGGCCTCGCCCAGATCGAACCGCTCGATCAGCTCGGCAGTCCGCTTGCGCCCGGCCGCCGGAGAAAGATGGCGCAGGTCGGCCATCAGGCGAAGGTTTTCCTCGCCCGTGAACAGCCCGTCGACCGCCACGAACTGGCCGGTCAGCGCGATCGCATCGCGCACCGCGTCGGGCTCGCGCACGACGTCATGTCCGGCCACGCGCGCCCGGCCGGAATCGGCGTGGATCAGCGTCGACATGATGTGCACCGCGGTGGTCTTACCGGCACCGTTCGGCCCGAGCAGCGCGAACACCGTCCCGGCCGGCACGATCAGGTCGAGGCGGTCGAGAACGACCCTTTTCCCGTACGCCTTGGTCAGCGCGACCGCCTCGACCGCGTTCACCCCGCCCTCCGGATGACGATGTTGCCGACGTGGGTGCGGGCCTTGATCGCGACCGAATCTTCCCCGCCGCCCGGTGCTTCGCCGACCAGTAGCTCGTTGCGCACCTTGCCGGCCGTGGTGCTGAGGTCGAGCCAGGCCGCGCTGCCCTCCCGCACGCCGATCTCGAGCGAACCGGCCGCGGTCGTCACCGTCACCGTGCCCCGGATCACCTCGCCGATCTCGATCCGCCCGTTGGCGTTGCGGGCCGTCACATCGCCGAGCGCCCGGTCGATCGTCACCACCCCGTTGGCGCCGTTGACCTCGATCTCGCCGGCGGCCTCACCGATCCGGCTGCCTCCGTTGCTGTTGCTGACCTTGACCGGCCCGTCGACGCGGCCGATGTTGACCCCGCCGTTGCTGGCCACGACCTCGGCCGATCCGGCCTCGTCGACCGTGACGTCGCCGCTCGAGCTCTGCAGGTGGAGAGTCTCCGCCTTCGCGATGTGCACATCCCCGTACGCCGCCTTGAAGCGCACCTCGCCCAGCGGCCCCTCGGTGACGATCTCGCCCATGGCGGTGTCGCCGGCGAGGCCCGAGCCCTCGGGCAGTCGGAGGTGGACGTCGACCGCCCCGGTACGGGTGAGGAGGGATCCCAGCCTGGGCGCGCGGACGGTGAGAGTGCCGTCCGCAAACTCGATCTTTGTCTGCTCGGCGACCCGGACATCGGCCTTCCGTTCCGGGTCGACCGGCTTGATCTCTATTTCGGTGTCGGCGCGGGGCTCGGCGATGACCCGCACGTTGGCGATCACCATGCCGAATTGGAGCCGGGCGGTGATCGGCCCGGGACTGTCGAAGGTGGGCATCGTGCTCCTTCTCATCGGTGTGGTGGTCATCGGACCTACCGGTCCGGTGGTCATCGGGATCGTCGTGTGGTGGTCATCGGGCCCAGCCCTGGAAGCTGTCGCCGCCACCATGCGTGCGGCCGGTCCCCGTCCGGTGGCCGGGCAGCGCCGCGGTCGCCGCCCGGACCAGCCAGGAGTTGACCGACACGTGCTCGCGAACGGCTGCTTCCTCCACCCGGGCCTTGATCTCCTCGGGCAGGCGCAGGTTGATGCGGGCGGTCGCGCCCTTCTCGTCGACCACCACGGCTTCCGGCTGCGGCTCGGGCTGGGCCGCGGCCGGAGGCGGAAGGGTCACGACGAAGTCGGGGTCGCGCCCGTTGAGCCGGACCCAGACCGAACCGGGTGCCATCTCACGGGTGATCTCCGCGCCGGCCGCCGCGAGGGCCTCCATCAGCGTCAGCCGGATCGCCGACTCGAGTGGCGCGGTGAGGCGATCGGCCAGCGCCCGTGCCTCGTCTCCGCCGGCCTCGGCGGCGACCGCGAGCTCTCGTCTCACCAGTTCGACGTAAGGCATCAGATCCATGGCGCCATATTGGCACCGCTGTGGTGCCATGGCAAGGGTATTTGGCTCAGCGATGTGCCAAGGCGGTCTCGTAAAGAAAGCTTGAACGCCTGTCAGACCCCGGCGGCGGCCGGTGTCTTGATGCTGGCCGCCGCCCACTCGCAGGACGTTGCGGCGCTGCGCTGGGCGCAGCACCTGGCCGAGCTGCGCCGGCACACCCGGTTCGCGGTGCTCGGCGCGGTCCGCGCCCGCCTGGCGGCGGCCCGCATGCTGCGGCAGGGCGAGCAGCTCAACCGCCAGGCGTACGTCGATGCCCTCACCGGCGTCGCCAACCGTCACGCCGAGACGCGGCATCTGGCCCGGTTGCGGCGACGCGCGCCCCGCGAGCGGGTGGCGGTGGTGCTGGTCGATGTGGACCACTTCAAGTCGGTCAACGACACCTTCGGCCACGGCGTCGGCGACGACGTGCTCCGGGTGATCGGTGCGATTCTGCAGGGCGCTATTCGCGCCACCGACCTGGCCGTACGCCTCGGCGGCGACGAGTTCATGCTCCTTGTCGACCTTCCGCCGGGTGAGGAGGTGCCGCCGATCGCCGCCGACGTGATCACCGCGGTCAACCTGCACGCGTGGGAGGAGATCGCACCCGGGCTGCG
>DASWRZ010000496.1:0-14206 GCA_036402935.1 Actinoplanes sp. | reverse complement strand
CACGACGACACCGGATCGGGCTGCAGCGACGTCACCCTGCCATCGCGCACGATGACCTCGCGGTCGGCATAGGCCGCAACCCTGGGCTCGTGGGTGACGATGACGACGGTCGTCCCTTTCTCGCGTGCGGCAGTGACGAGCAGGTTCATCACCTGCTCGCCGGTCAGCGAGTCGAGCGAACCTGTCGGTTCGTCCGCGAACAGCACGTCCGGCTCGCCGACCAGGGCGCGAGCGAGAGCGACTCGCTGCGCCTGGCCGCCGGACAGCTCACCCGAGCGGCGCCGGCCGAGGTCGTCCAGATCGAGCCGGGCGAACCACTCCTGCGCGCGGGCGAGCGCGTCGGTACGGCGCATCCCACGCAGCAGCAACGGCAGCGCCACGTTCTCCTCGGCGCTGAGTTCGGGGACGAGCTGTCCGAACTGGAAGACGAACCCGAACCGGTCGCGCCGCAGCGCGCTGCGCGGGGTCTCGGGAAGCAGATCGATGCGGTGCCCGTCGAACCACACCTCACCCGAGCCGGGCACGAGAATGCCGGCCAGGCAGTGCAGGAGCGTCGACTTGCCGGAGCCGCTCGGCCCCATGATCGCGACGATCTCGCCGGCCGCCGCCGCGAACGTGGCGCCCCGCAGTGCCTGCGTCGCGCCGAACGACATCGTGATGTCGCGGGCCTCGATCAGCGCGCTCACTTGCGCACCTCCGTGCCCAGCGCGTCCAGCCGGGCGACGGTCATGTCGATCCAGCGCAGGTCGGCCTCGAGGTGGAACAGGCCGTGGTCGGCGAGCATGCCGTCGACTAGTCCCCCACCGCGTTTGATCTCGGTGAGCTCACGCATGCGCTGCAGGTGCGCCCGCCGCTGGGTGTCGAGATAGGACTCGGCCGGCCGGCCCAGCATGAGCGAGAGCACGACCTTGGCGAACAGGACCGTCTGCAGGTGCGGCTCGGCCTGCACGGGCTCGGCCAGCCAGGCGTCGACCTCGGTCGCGCCGAGCTCGGTGATGACGTATCGCTTGCGGTCGGGGCCGTCGCCCGGCGCGACCTCGTCCATCACCACCTTGCCGTCGCGGGTCAGCCGGGCCAGCGTCGAATAGACCTGGCCGAACGGCAGAGACTTGCCGCGCCCGAAGTAGGCGTCGTAGTCGCGCTTGAGGTCGTATCCGTGGCTCGGCTCGCGTTCGAGCAGCCCCAGCAGTGTCAGCGGAACACTCATGGGGCGACCCTACACCCGAGGTATACACCGAGTACATACCCCGGGTGTACATCAACGGCCGAAGGAGAACCGGCGCTTCTTCGGCCGGCGGAAGCCCTGAAGCAGGTCCGCGCCCTGCCGGAGCAGGCGGGTAGCCCGGGTCGATCCCCGACGTTTCTCGAGGGTCTCGCTGAGCTTGCGGGCGCCCGCCGCGGCCAGCGGCACGGCAACTGCCATGACGACAAAGCGTCGGATCAGGTTCGGAATCATCGCGATCTCCTTGAGCAACGGCGGATGAGGCTCCTGTTGCATTCCCGGCGGAGCCCGGACCTACCGCCACCTTCCAAAAATGGCCCAATCGGATCCCGGACACAGATCGGCGGACCGCCCGCCGGATCTACCAGCAGGTAGTCGACGTGTAGCTGAAGTAGTACGTGTTGAAATCCTTGTACCGGTGGTTGCCCGGGTCGCGGTACCACGACCAGGTCCGCCCGATGGTCGACGTGTAGGTGACCCAGTTGTCGGACGAGATCGTCAGGAAGCGCCCCGCCGCCGCGAACGTCTTGGGGCCGACCACACCGTCGTCGCTGAGCCCGGCCAGCCGCTGGAAGTTCTGCGTAGCCGTCTTGGTCTTGGAGCCGAACCGGCAGTCGAGATCGGCGTTGGTCAGGTAGCCGTGGGTCACGAGGATCTCCTGCCACAGCATCACCGCGGTGCTGCTGCTGTGCGAGGTCGTCGACAGCGTCCCCTCGTCGTTGAAGTCATCGGTCGGCGTACCCGCCCCGGTGATGTAGCCCTCGGACGTATTGGCGGCCGCCGGCGCGGCCCACCCGAACACCGCGGCCAGCACCATCGACGCGGCCGCGAGCCCCATTTTCTTCATGCTCTCCCCCGTTCCCCCTTGGAGGGAGCGAGCATTCCAGGGATCCATCGCCGCCGATAGAACCCTTTGCCACTTCTAGCGGTATGAGCGTGGCTCAGACAACCGCTCGGCGACGACGTCGCCCATTGGTCCGGAGAGGCGGCATGAGCCGGACGGCGGGCCGGCGCGCGGCATCCACCGAATGACCGAAGCGGCTATAAGTCGCATATCATCCTTTTATGGTCGTTTCCAAGCATCTCATACTGGCCGCCGTGCTGGTCGGGGCGTTCTTCGTGCCCGCGCCGGCCGAGGCCGCCGTCTCCCCGTTGCCGCCGTTGAGGTCCACCGGTGCTGGGCTGCGGAAACAGACCGTCGCCGTGGACGTGCCGGCGGGCTGGCGGCTGACGTTGGACGGGCGGGCGCCGGAGTACGTCGACACGGTGCTGACCCCGGACGGCTTTTACACCCAGGACTCCCCGACGCTGGTCACGTTCACCCCGAACGCCGGCTACCTCGGCACGGCCGCACCGGTGACGATTCGCCTCACCGGACCGGGCGGCCGGAGCCGCACCGGCACGTACACCGCCACCGTCACTCTGCCCCCGCCGCCGTCGACGCCGGATCTCGTCTCGTCCGGGCCGGCGCGAGCCCAGCAGCAGGTCGGGTTCCCGCTGCCGGTCAACGGCAGCCACGCGTACGTCGACGCGCGCGGAAACGACCTCGGCCGGCTGACCCGGCCGCAGGGCGAGTTCTCCGCCGCCGCGATCTCGGGGATCGCCACTGCCCCCGGCCGCCCGATGGATCCCACCCTGATCTCAGCCGAGGGCTTCCTGATGTTCACGCCCCGGCGCGGCTTCAGCGGCCCGGTGCCCGCGATCCGCTACCGGATCACCGACGCGTACGGCCAGGCCTCCGTCGGCCGCTGGACCCCCACCGTCTCCGGCTACTGACGGAGCGGACGGTGGGCAGCCCGCCCGCGCGGCCGGTCATGCGGCGGCGATCGTCAGGAGTTCGGCGGCCAGAGCCGTCGGGGTGCGGCCCAGCCACAGGGCGTGCAGCGGGCGGCTCAACGACAGACCCTCGACCTCAAGCTCGACCAACTCCCCCGCCGCGACCGCCGGCGCGGCGGCTCGGGCGCTGATGACGCCCACTCCCCCGCCTGCCCGGACCGTCGAGAGGATCGTCGTTGTCGAGCCGAGGCTGATGGCGTGGGGCAGCGACGGGGTGAAGCCCAAAGCCTGCTCCACCGCCTGCAAGAAAGTGTCTCGAGTGCCGGAACCCGGCTCGCGCAGCAGCAGCGGCTGGTCGGCCAGGTCGGTGGCGCGCAAGGGGCGCCACGCCTGCGCGGCCAACGGGTAGCTCGCGGCCACGACCAGGGCCAGGCGGTCCGTGCCCACCACCCGGGAGCTCAGGTCGGGCGGGATGTCCGGCGACTCGATGAAGCCCAGGTCGACCGAGCCCGCGCGGACGGCCGAGACCACGCCGTGGCTGTTCGCTACGGCGGCCGCGATGTCCAGGTCGGGGTGGGGTCGGCGGAGGCTCAGCAGCCAGGCCGGCAGCAGGTATTCGGCCACGGTCAAGCTGGCCGAGATGCGCAGGCGGGCCTGGCGGTCGGCGCGCAAGGTGAGGACGCCGTCGGCGAGGGTCTGTGCGGCGTCGAGGACGCCGTGGGACCAGGCGACCACGGCCTCGCCGGCCGGGGTGAGCAGGCTGCCGCGCCGGGACCGCACCAGCAGGGGTACGCCGAGGCGCCGTTCCAGCTTGGTCAGGCGGGCGCTGGCGCTGGGCTGGGTGATGCCGTGCACCTGGGCGGCGCGTCCGACGCTGCCCGTCTCGGCGACCGAGACCAGCAGGTCGAGCGCCGGAAGGTCGCTTATCCAGGGCGGCAGTGGCATCCCCCGCAGTCTGTCACGCACGCCCGGACGAGCAGCCCCGGGAACGGCAGGCCCGCCCGCACGAGCAGTCCCGGGAAACAGCACGCCCGCCCGCACGAGCACCCCGGAAACGGCAGGCCCGCCCGCACGAGCAGTCCCGGAAACGGCAGGCCCGCCGGGAACCGGGTCACGTGCCGACATGAAGCAAGTGCTGCAGACCAAGGCTGGTGACACTGACCGCAACCCAGAGGATCAAGCCCAGCAGAAGCGGCCGGGCGCCCGCACGTCGCAGGGCGGCCACATCCGTGGACAGGCCCACCGCCGCCAGGGCGACCGCGATGAACAGCAGCGCCACCGAATGCAGGAACCCCTGCGCGGCGACCGGGATCAGCCCCGCGCTGTGCAGCCCGGCCACCGCCACGAAGGCGACCAGGAACCACGGCACCAACGACACCGCCGCCCGCAGACCCGAGCGCTCCCGCGAAGTCAGCGCCGAAAGAACCAGGACGACCGGAATGATCATGAGGGTGCGGACGAGCTTGACCACCACGGCGTACTGGACGGCGGCGGGACCGAAGGCACCCGCCGCCGCCACCACCGAGCTGGTGTCGTTGACCGCCGTCCCCGCGAACAGGCCGAACGCGTGCTGACTCAATCCCAGCGCGTGGCCGAGCAGCGGGAACATCAGCACGGCGGCGACATTGAAGAGGAAGATCGTCGAGATCGCGTACGCCACGTCGTTGCTCTTCGCCCGGATCGCGGGCGTCGTGGCCGCGATGGCCGAGGCGCCGCAGATGCCGGTGCCGACGCCGATCAGCGTGCGTAGGTCGCGGGGCACGCCGAGTTTGCGCCCGACCAGCCCGGCGAGCAGCAGGCATACGCCGAGCGTGCCCAGCATGACCGGCAGCGATCCGGCCCCGACCGACACCACCTGGCCGAGCGACAGCTGCGCGCCGAGCAGCACCACCGACAGCTGCAGCACGGGACCTTTGGCCACGTCCAGATTCCACGCCGACCGCCGGGCCGGCGCACTCAGCAGCACCCCGGCGGCGACGGCGAACACGGGCGCGCCGATCACCGGCACCCGCGTGCCGACAAGAGTCGCGAAAACCCCGATCATCACGGCCGCCGCAAGGCCGGCGGCTTTCGGCGGTACGCGGTGACGGGCGGAAGTCCCGGCAAGAACGGTCACTCGTCCAGGCTTCGCCGTAACGAGCGTGCCCGGTAGCGTCGATCACCGGACCACTGCCATAGACAACGCCTATGACAGTGGCCCCGCGTCGAGAGTCAGCCGTTGATGCCGTCGAGCGGCGGGACGGTCAGGGTGCGCTGGTCCGGCGTACCGCCCAGCACGATCTGGCGGACCGCCGAGTTGTTGTCGGTGCTGAGCTCGGCCAGCTTCTTCGCCGGGTTGGCCAGCACCTGGATGTAGTAGGTGCCGTTGGGCAGGTCGGTGATCTCGAAGGACTGGCCGGGCCGTTCCTGGGTGTACGTGTCACCGTTGCCGACATCGAGCACCTCACGGACGGCGATGACCGTGTTGGCGCCGCACGAGGTCGACAGGTCGGTGTTGTCGGGCCGCCACTTGGCCCCCGGGATGGTGTAGTCGACCGCGTCGGTATTGGCCAGGCAGAACGCCTCCTTGCCGCTGCGCACGGCCAGTTTCTGGGTCGAGTCGAGCAGGTTGTACTGCGCGAAGTCGGTGAAGTGCCAGTGCTTGTGGCCCTCGCGGTCGTCCCACTCCATCGTGCCGGCGGGCTGGGAGCCGACCTGGTTGCCCTTGGCGTCGAAGAAGTACTGGTAGGCGTCCATCAACTCGGTGCCGGTGCGCCGGAACCCGTCGACCAGCAGCGGCGACGTGCCGGCATTCCACACCGTGGCGCCGAAGTTGACGTACCACTTCCCGTCCGGCTCCTGGGACAGCGAGATCCCCCATGCGGGCAGCGGCCGCAGGTCGGGGCGCGGCCCGCTCTTCGGGGCGGCCTTCAACGCGGTCGGCCGCTTGGCCGGCGCGCGCAGAGACGGCACGTACTCGGAAACCTGCTGACCGCCGTGCTGATCCTGGCCGGCGGCCTTGGCCACCGCCGCGCCGGCGCCTGCGGTGTCACCGTTGACGACGGTGACGTTGATCTTGACCGTCGACTGGTCGGCCGAGATGCCGAACAGCTTCTGGTAGGTCGGATTGAGCGAAGCGGTGACCGTGTATTTGCCGAGCGGCAGATCGAACGACGTCAGCGGACGATCGGGCACGGCCGCGTCCCAGCCGGCCTGGATGCCCCAGACCGCGCCGAGCGTGAACGGGTTGTACTCGCCCCCGCACTGCGTCGGGTAGGGCGTCGTCGGCGGAGCATCCGGCCGGGTCCGGGCCGACGACCACGAGTTCCCGCAGAACGCCGTCTTGTAGGAGCTGACGACCTTCCCGCTCTCGTCGGCGATCGTGTACGCCGTGAAATCCTTGAGCCCGGTGAAGTCGGTGACCGTCCCCGCGGGCAGCGCCACCTTCTTCTTCCCGGCCAGGCGTTCCGCGACAACCGGCTTGTCGTAGCCGGCCCGATGCGCCCACACCTCGAACGGGTCCTTACCCGCGACCACGTGCAGCCCGAGGTCGAAGTCGAGGTAGATGTCGCCGTCGAAGTCGTACCGCATGGCGGTCACGTCCGAGGTGGCCGCCACGAAAGAGAGCGGCGGTGGGGTGGCGGCGGCCTGGGCCACCCCCACGCCGCCGGCCGTGAGCACGAGGACGCCCGCGGCGGCTCCCCGGGCGATGAAGCGGGATCGGCGGTTCCTGGGGTCGGTCATCTGTTCCCTTCCGTAGGTCCAGCTGTGCCCGACCATCCAAAGGGGACTCTGTGGGTCACCTGTGAGACCAGCCTCACCCTGGCACGAAATGGGGAGACGTTATGTACGCTCGTACACATGACCGCCACCATCGTCGCCCGGCAAGACGTGCGGGCCGCCTCCACGGCCACCTACGCCGCCTTCATCGGCTCGGGCTTCGCGTTCGCCAGCTGGGCGTCCCGCATCCCGCAGGTCCGCGACGGCCTCGGCCTCGACCCGGGCACGCTCGGCCTGGTGCTGCTCGCGATCGCCGCCGGGTCGCTGCTGGCGCTCCCGCTCTCCGGGCCGGTGGTCAGCCGGATCGGCTCGTCCCGCACGGTCCTGGCGATGGCGGTGCTGCTCGGCGTCGGCCTGACCATCGCCGCGCTGGGCGCGATGACCAGCGTCGTGCCCGTGGTGATCGGGCTGTTCCTGCTCGGCTTCGCCAACGGCGCCTGGGACGTGGCGATGAACGTGCAGGGCACCGTCGTCGAACGGCGTCTCGGCCGGTCGATCATGTCGCGCTTCCACGCCGGGTTCAGCCTCGGCACGGTGGCCGGCGCTCTGATCGGCGCGGCCATGGTCGCCCTGCACGTGCCGGTCGCCGCCCACCTGATCGTCGTCGCCGTGCTGGTCGTGGCCGGCGTGACCTGGCAGGCCCGGCGGTTCATTCCCGACGAGTCCTCGGCCGAGGACTCGTCGCAGGGCAGCGCGCTGACCGCCTGGAAGGAGCCCCGCACGCTGCTGATCGGGGTGTTCGTGCTGGCCTTCGCGTTCGCCGAGGGCGTCGGCAACGACTGGACCAGCGTGGCCGCCATCGACGGCTACCACGTGTCCCCGGCGCTCGGCACGCTGGCGTTCGCCGCCTTCCTGACCGCGATGACCGTCGGCCGGTGGTTCGGGCCGGCGCTGCTCGACCGCTACGGCCGCACGCCGGTCGTCCGCGTCCTCGCCCTGATCGGGGTCGTCGGCCTGGCCCTGTTCGTCTTCGGGCCCGCGCCGGTCTACGCGTACGCCGGCACGCTGCTCTGGGGCCTCGGCGCCTCGCTCGGCTTCCCGGTCGGCATGAGCGCCGGCGGCGACGACCCGCGCCGGGCGGCCGGCCGGGTGAGCGTCATCGCGTCGATCGGCTACTGCGCGTTCCTGGCCGGCCCGCCCACCATCGGGTTCCTGGGCGACCACGTCACCGTCCTGCGCGCCCTGCTCACCGTCGCCGTGCTGCTCGGCGTCGCCGCCCTGGTGTCCCCGAGCGTGCGACCGCTGGAATCAGAGCCAGGCCGAGTCCAGGGAACGCTCTAGGACCCGTCGCCGGCCGACGACCAGGAGCCCGGGCCGGAACCCGCCACGGATTAGTCAGGATTCTCGCCGGCGGGCGCGGGAGGCCCGCAGATTGGCCATGTTGCCGCAGGTGCGCACGTTGTGCCAGGTAGCGCTGCCGTTCCGCGATCCGTCGTAGAACGCCGAGCGGCACCCGGCCTCCCGGCAGAGTTTGATGCGCGGCCACCCGTCGCCGCGCTGCGCGAGAAGGACCTCCGACCAGACCGCCGACACCATCCAGTCGGCGTCCGCGCCGAGCGGAACCATCGTCACGCGCCCCTCGCGGTCGCGGGCGAGTTGCACCGGCCCGAGCGACAGCAGGTCGTCGGCCCGCAACGGGCCGGCGGCCCGGTCGCCGGGCGGGATCCCGAGCAGCGTGCTCAGGCTTTCGCGCAGCTCACGCAGGGTCTCCAGACCGGCCGCCGACAGGGACAGCACCGGCGGCTCGAACCCGTGGACCCGGGCCCACTGCTCGGCCGCCGCTCGCATCCAGCGCTGGGCCGTCTCGACGTCGGCCAGCAGGTCGGCGCCGCCCCGGACGGTGGCATGGGTGTTGACCATTTCCTGTACGAGTGCCAGCCCGCCCGGAGCGGTGCGCGCCTCGAACCTCTCGGTGGCGATCCACGACATAACCAAAGTCTACTTGACTTCCGTCAGAACGGCGACCATGCTGACAGAGGTAAAGATGCTTTTACTTCAGTCGACAATCGCAGGGAGTCTCGTCATGACAACCATCAGTGGAACTACCGCCCTGGTCACCGGCGGCCAACGAGGCCTGGGCCGGGAGATCACCCGGGAGCTGCTGGAGGCCGGAGCCGCGAAGGTCTACGTCACCTCGCGCACCCCGAAGCCGGCCGACGACCCGCGAATCGTGCCGCTCGCCTTCGAGTTGACCGATCCGCACGCGGCCGCGGACCTCGCCCGCGAGGCGGGTGACGTCAGCATCGTCGTCAACAACGCCGGCATCATGACGTTCTCCCCGCTGCTGGCCGACGACCAGGCGGAGGTCGACCGCGTCTTCGCCGCCGTGACCTTCGGCCCGCTGCGGGTGGCGAAGGCCTTCGCCCCGGTGCTGGCCACGAACGGCGGCGGCGCCCTGGTCAACCTGCACTCGCTGACCGCGTGGATCGCCGGGTTCCCGGGCTCCGGCACCTACGGCGCCGCGAAGGCCGCGCTGATCGCCATGACCAACACCCTGCGCGCCGAACTCGCCGGCCAGGGCACCCAGGTGCTCGGCGTCCAGCTCGGGCTGACCGACACCGACCTGGTGCGCGAACTGCCCGGCCCGAAGAACGATCCCGCCGCCGTGGCCGCGGCCGTCGTCACCGCACTCGCCGAGGGAAAGACCGAGGCCCTCACCGACGACTACAGCCGCCACTTCAAGTCCGCGCTGGCCGGGCCCGTCGAGGGCCTCATCGTCAACGCCGCCTGACCGAAGGGATCCCGATGCCGCGCGTATCGCGCGCTGCCGCCGCACGACATCGCGAGGAAGCCATCGTCGCGGCGTCCCGGCTCTTCCTCGAACACGGAGTGGCCGGGGTGAGCTTGCAGACCGTCTCGCAGGAGGTCGGGCTCACCCACGGCTTCTTCTACAAGCAGTTCGCGTCCAAAAGCGAGCTCGTCGAATCGGCGGTCGCGCGGGCGTTCAGCGACCTGCTCGAACAGATCGCCGTCTCACCGGTGCCGGAGGTTCTCGAACTCTGCATCGCGGCCGGGCAACGACCGAACTCCAGCGCGGACTGTCCGATCACGGCATTCGCCGCCAACGCCTACCACGCTCAGGCCGACCCGACGCTACGACAGGCGTTCGCGGCCGGGCTCGCCAGGGTGCTCGAGTCCACCGGCGCCGAGGATCGGTTCCTCGTGACTCTCGCCGCCTGCGTCGGCGCGGCCGTCATCGCACGGGCCGCCGGCGGCGAGGCGTTCGCCGCGCAGATCGTCGCCGCCGTGCGCGCGGAACCGTGGAACCGGTAGCCGTTTTAGGCATACGCCCAGCGTCGGAACGGCGTAGCGTGCCCACGTGCCTTCGTCGTGGAGGTTGTTTCTGACGTACGCCGGGGCCAGTCTGGTGCCGGTGGCGCTGCTGGGGCTCATGTTGTCGCTGGCGCTCGCCGGCGAGGCCCGCAGCCGCGGCCTCGGCGAGGGCCGCGACGAGGCCGCGCTGATCGCCCGCACCGCCGTCGAACCGCAACTGGACGGCCGTCCCCTCGACCTCGCACTGCCCGGGGTCGAGGTGCAGGCGCTGCGCCGGCTCGCCGACCGGGCGGTCACCGGGGGCTCGGTCGTCCGCCTGCGGCTGCGCGACACCGCCGGCCACGTCGTCTTCTCCGACGACGGCTCCGGCTTCAACGACGAGATCGAGGACGAAGCCCTCGCCGCGGCCCGCGGCGAGGTCGTCGCCCACCTCACCCGTCTCAACGCCGACAGCAACGACACCGGACCGGTCGGTGAGCGGGTCGTCGAGGTCTACGTGCCGCTCAGCACCGGCGGTCCGGTGCTCGGCGTGCTCGAGATCTATCTGCCCTACGCGCCGATCGCGACCGAGGTCAGCGCCGGCCTGCGCACCCTCTACCTCGTGCTCGGCATCGGCCTGGCCGCGCTCTGGGCGATCCTGGCCCTCATCTCGGCCTCGACCATGCGCCGGATGGTCCACCTGGCCGAGCACGACGCGCTGACCGGGCTGCCCAACCGCACCCTCTTCCAGCGCCGGGCGGCCACCGCGATCGAGGCGGCCCGGCGCGACGGCGGCACCGCGGCGGTGGTGCTGGCCGACGTCGACCGGTTCAAGGAGGTCAACGACGCGCTCGGCCACCACAACGGCGACGCCCTGCTGCGCGAGCTCGCCGCCCGCCTGGCCATCGGGGTCCGCTCGGGCGACACCGTGGCCCGGCTCGGCGGAGACGAGTTCGGCCTGGTGCTGCCGGGCATCGGGAGCGACGAGATCCAGCCCCTCCTGGACCGCCTCCGGGCGGTCCTCGAGGCGGAGGCCACGGTGGGCACGCTGCCGCTTTCGCCGGAGGCCAGTTTCGGGTACGCGCTGGCACCGGCCGACGGCACCGACGTCGACACCCTGCTGCGCCGGGCCGACATGGCGATGTACCTGGCGAAGGGCACGCGGAGCGGCACCGCCCGCTACGACCGGAAGCGCGACACCTACGACGCCGCCCAGCTCGCCCTCGTCGCCGAGCTGCGGCGGGCGATCGAGACCGGCGAGCTGGTGCTCTTCTACCAGCCCAAGGCCGAGCTGCGTACGGGCCGGGTCTGCGCCGTCGAGGCTCTGATCCGCTGGCGGCACCCCGTGCGGGGCATGGTGGCGCCCGACGCGTTCCTGCCGGTGGCCGAGCAGACCGGTCTGATCGACGCGCTCACCCGCTGGGTGCTGGCGACCGCGCTGGCCCAGGTGGTCGCGTGGGGGCCGGGCTTCGACGGGCTGAGCATGTCGGTCAACGTGTCGGCCCGCAACCTGGCCCGCCTCGACTTCGCCGACACCGTGCTGGCCGCGCTGGCGACGGCGGGCGTGCCGGCCTCGCGGCTGGTCGTCGAGATCACCGAGACCGCGCTGATGACCGACCCCGAAGTGGCGGGAGACGTCCTGGCCCGGCTGTCGACGGCCGGCGTGCGGATCAGCGTCGACGACTTCGGCCAGGGACAGACCTCGCTCGGCTACCTGTCGACCCTGCCGCTGCACGAGCTGAAAATCGACAAGAGCTTCGTCTGCGACCTGCCCGACAACCTCGGCCACGCGGCGATCGTCCGGTCGGTCGTCGACCTGGGCCACAACCTCGGCCTGCAGGTGGTCGCCGAGGGCGTCGAGACCCAGGAGATCGTGGCCCTGCTGACCGCGACCGGCTGCGACGTCGCCCAGGGCTACCTGCTGGCCCGCCCGATGCCCGCCGACGACCTGATCCCCTGGCTGGCCGACAACCGCGCGGGCGCCTTGACCGCGGAGCGCTAGCCGGGCCGTCGCGGCCGAGCCGCCCAAGCACCAGCCGGGCCGTCGCGGCGGTGGCTGAGCCACTGGAACGCCAGTCGGGCCGTTGCGGCCGTGGCCAGGCCGGCGGAGCGGTCGACCGGCCGGGTGGCTGTGTCTTGACGGTCGGGCGCCGGCCGGAAAGGCTGGGCCCCGTGTCAACATCATCGGTCGGGCCGGGGCGGCTGCGGCAGTCCGCGATCTATCGGGCCGGCGTTCTCGGCCGCCGGCCGGCGGTGCCGGCCGACTTCGCCTCCCTCGAGAAGGCGGCACGGCGCGCTTCCAGCGCCCGGGCGTGGGCGTACGTGGCGGGCGGCGCCGGCGAGGGCCGCACCATGCGCAACAACCGCCGGGCCTTCGACCGCTGGGTGAGCGTCCCGCGGATGGCCCACGGCATCGCCTCGCGCGACCTCTCGACGACCGTGCTCGGGACTCGGCTGAACAGTCCGCTGTTGCTCGCGCCGGTCGGCGCCGGCGCCCTGATCCGCCGGGACAGCGACCTCGCGATCGCCCGGGCCGCCGCCGCGACCGGGGTGCCGTACGTCTTCTCCAACCAGGGCTGCAACCCGATGGAGGACTGCGCGGCCGCGATGGGCGACTCCCCGCGCTGGGTGCAGCTTTACTGGAGCACCGACGAGCAACTGGTCGACAGCTTCATCCAGCGGGCCGAGCGGATCGGCGCGGGCGCGCTCGTCGTCACCCTGGACACCACGATCCTGGGCTGGCGCCCACAGGACCTCAACCGGGGTTCTCTGCCGTTCGCCCGCGCCGAGGGCATCGCGCAGTACACATCGGACCCGCGCTTTCTCGAGCTCGCCGCCCGGCGCACCGGCCCGGCGTCGAAGGCGACGGTCACGCTCGGCGCGCAGCGGACGTTGGCGGCCATGGCCCGCAACTATCCGGGCCGCTTCTGGTCCAATCTGGTCTCCCGGGAGCCGCGGGCGGCGGTCGAGACGTTCCTCGACGTCTACTCCAACCCCGGCCTCAGCTGGGACCATCTGGCCACGCTGCGCGACCGCACCCGGCTGCCGATCGTCCTCAAGGGAATCCTGCACCCCGACGACGCGCGGCGCGCCTTCGACCAGGGCGCCGACGCGATCGTCGTCTCCAACCACGGCGGCCGCCAGGTCGACAGCTCGATCGCCTCGCTCGACGCCCTGGTCGACGTGCGCGAGGCGATCGGCCCCTCGAAGACGGTGCTGTTCGACAGCGGCATCCGCACCGGCGCCGACATCTTCACCGCCCTCGCCCTGGGCGCCGACGCGGTGCTGCTCGGCCGCCCGTACATGTATGGCCTGGCCGTGGCCGGCGAGCGCGGCGTCGCCGAGGTCATCCAGAACATCGTCGCCGAGCTCGACCTGACGATGGCCTTGACCGGCACGCGCACCCTCGCCGACATAGACCGCGCAGTGGTCCGGGCCGCCTGACGACTTCGGCGCCGTTGCGGCCCGATCGCGCCGCTCTCACATCGAGATCTGGTCCACCCGGTCGTTCCAGTTCCCGCCGTAGACGTAGGAGATGTTGCGGAAGTCGCTGTAGCTGGCGTCGGCGCGGAGAAAGAGGTGCGGGTCGGGGAGGCCGGACCGATAGTCGGTGCATTCGGCACCGCCTTGCGGGCGCATCAGCGCGGCGCTGCTGGCCTGATCACGGAAGCCCCATTGGGCCAGCTTCTTGGTCCCCGATGAGGACCATTGCAACCGCCGCCCCTTGAAGTTGATGCTCTGCCACAGGCATACCCATCCGTTCGGGCAGTCGTAGAGCGCCATCGGCCTCAGCTCTCCGGTCGCCTGGTCGGCCTGGGCCGTGGAGTCATAGCAGCGCACATCGCCGGGCGCGAACTCGGCGCATGCCTGAGCTCCGCTCCACCCCCGGCTGAGGTCGATCTGACCACCCCGGTACGAGGCGAGAACGCCCCCGGCCGCGCCGGTCGCGGCGGCGGCCTCCCCGCCGGCGCCGAAGGCCCCCACCACCAAAGTGATCCCCGTCGCCACTAGGGCCACCGTCCACCGGCGGAGGACGACTCTGCTCATGGTCATCATTTTCCCCTTTTCGATCGGCCTGTTCGCATGGCCCGGCCCGCAACGCGAGCGTCCGTGCCGTGTCAGCGTTCAGTTCTAGCCCGGATGCGTCGTCCGGTATCGACGGGGAAACGCCGGACAACAGAATCCGGACAACGGGCG
>DASWRZ010000495.1:0-13544 GCA_036402935.1 Actinoplanes sp. | reverse complement strand
GTACGCGTATCGGACGCCGGCCACCTCGATGCGGTCGTCGGCCGGGGTCGCCGAGGCGGAGGCCGGCGCCGGCGGCACCGCGGAGAGCCCCTCGATCCGGGCGAACGACGCGCTGCTGCTCTGCAACTGCTCGAGCCAGATCAGGATGGTGTCCATCGGCCCGACGAGCTGCCGCAGATAGAGGGTGGCCGCGGCGACCGTGCCCAGCGTGACCCGCCCGTCGAAGTAGAACAGCCCGCCGAGCAGCAGCACGAACACGACCGGGACGTTGTACGACCCCTCGGTCACCGGGAAGTACACCGACCGCAGGCGCAGGGTGGCCAGCCGGCTACGCCGGGTGCGCGCGATCGCGGCCCGGCCCACGGTCAGCCGCGACTCGTGCAGCCGGAACGCCTCGATGGTGCGCGCCCCGGCCGTGGTCGCGGCCAGTTCCTCGGCCAGTTCCGAGTTGGCCGCGCCCTCCTCGAGATAGGCGTCGCGGGCCCGGCGCAGGTACCAGCGGCCGGGCAGGATGATGCCGGAGAGCCCGAGCAGCCCGGCCAGGCCGAGCAGCGGGTCGAGCACGACCACCGCGCCGACCAGGAACACCCCCTGCATCGCGGCCACGAAGACACTCGGCAGCACGTCGCGCAGCGTGCCGGCGACGGCGTCCACATCGGTCGTGCCGCGGGCGGCCAGATCGCCCGGCGGCACCCGCTCGATCACCGAGGCGGGCAGAGCCAGCGCGCGGGACAGGAAACCGGTGCGGATGCGGGCCGCGGTGCGCTCGCCGAACCGATAGCCCAGCAGCAGCGCCCACCGGGCGAGCAGGGTCTGGGCGAGCGCGCACACCAGCACGGCCCCGGCCAGCAGGTCGATCCGGTCACCGCGGTGCGGGCCGGTGACGTCGTCGATGATCCGGCCGAGCAGGTAGGGCGCGCCCAGGGCGGCCACCGCCGACAGCACGTTGAGCAGCATCGTGAACGCGACGGCCCGCTTCTCGGCGGCGAGCAGACGCCCGGCCGCCCGGGTGATCTGACGGGTGCCGGCGATCGGGAGGGTGGTCGCGCTCATCGAGCCTCTTCCGCGGCGGAGAACGTACGGCTGACCAGATCGCGATAGCCCGGTTCGTGTTCCAGCAGTTCCCGGTGGGTGCCGGAGGCCGCGACCCGGCCGTCGACCAGGTAGTGCACGACGTCGGCCCGGTCGAGCAGCACCGGGGACGTGGTGGCGAGCACCGTGCCCCGCGCGGCCCGGGCCCCGGTCAGCCGCTCGGCGATCGCGGCCTCGGTGTGCGCGTCGACGGCCGAGGTGGGCTCGGCCGCGAGCAGCATCTCGGGGTCGGCGAGCAGCGCCCGGGCCAGTCGCACCCGCTGCCGCTGGCCGCCGGAGAGATTGCGGCCGTCCCGCTCGATCTGGTGGTCGAGTCCGGCCACGTCGCCGGCGACCGCGGCGGTGATCGCCCGCTGGATCGCCTCGTCGCCCGCCTTCGTGCGACCCGCGACCACGTCGCGCAGCGTGCCCGAGAAGAGGTCGGCCTCGTGGTCGGCGACCAGGATCCGCTCGCGCACCGGGCCCTTAGCCGCCTCGGCGAGTTGGTAGGGACCCCAGGTGGCTTCGGTCCTGCCGTAACGGCCGAGCCGGTCGAGGATCGTGGCCGCGTCCGCGGGGCGCGCGGAGGCGAGCACGGTCAGCCGGCCCGGCTCGGCGGCCACCCCGGACTCGGGGTCGCGCAGGACCGCCGGGGAATCGGGGGCCGGCCCGTCACCCAGTGGCTCGAGCGGCAACCGCAGGAACGTGATGATCCGCCGGGCCGCGACCACTCCGCGGCTCACGTCACCGGCGCTGAAGATGAACATCCACGTGGGAACGACCAGGGTCGCCACGTACCCGTAGACCGCGACCAATTCCCCGACCGTGAGATCACCGCGCACCGTGAGCCGCGCCGCGAGCCAGGTGACCACGGCCAGGAAGATGCTCGGCAGGCCGTCGCCCAGCGCGGTTATCCAGCTCAGCGCCCCGCCGACCCGGTAGCCCTCGGCCCGCACGGCGTCCGACTCGGCGGTGTAGCGGCGCAGGTGCGCCTCCTTGCCGCCGAGGCCGTTGAGGATGCGCAGGCCGCCGAGCACGTCGACCAGGCGGCCGGCGAGCCGGCCCTGGCGTTCCCGATATTCGCCGCCGGCCCTGTTCAAACGGCTCGTCAGCGGTCCGAGCAGCACGCCGAGGACCACCACTCCGCTCGCCGTGACCAGGGCGATCATGCCGGAGATGTGCACGAGGAGGGTCAGGACCACGGCGTACGCGACAAGCGCGCCCACCCCCGGACCCGTCACCGTCAGCGCCCGCGCCACCAGCCACACGTCCCCGATGCCGATGGTGACCACCTCACCGGCGGTGACCCGCCCGGGAAGCGCGGCGCCCAGCCCGACCGCGTGGTCCATCACCGCGTCGGCCGTGCGGAGCGCGCCGTCCAGCCGGATCTTGGTCATCGTGCGGTGCCGCATGATCCCGAGCACCGCGTTGGCCATGCCGACCACGAAGATCGCGCCGGCCCAGGCGAACAGCGGGCCCGAGTGCCGCGGCCTCAGGCCGCGGTCGATCGCTTGCGAGATCAGGTACGGCGTGACGGCGAGACTGATCATCCAGAGTGAACTCCACAGCGAGCCGTAAGCGATCCGTCCCCTCTGTCGCCACGCCAGCCAACCGAGATATCGCCAGGGCCCCCGTGTCCACATCCGCCCATCATGTCCGATGAGCGGACCTTCCTCGACCCGGTTATCTGCCGGTCCGGAGGAGGTCGCCGGATTCGCGGCTCGGGTAGCGGCCCGGCGTCCTGTGGACTAGGTTCGAGAGAGGGTCAAACAGTGTGCCCGTCGTGTCTTCTCCGACGGAGGTTTCATGCTTACTTCCCCTCGGCGCTCGTGGCCCGGTCGGGTAACCGTCGCATCGGTCGCCGACTCCGACGACGTCGTGATAGCCATGATTTTCCGCCACACCGAGCCCAGCCACATGCAGCCTAGCCACACCCAGCCCAGCCACATGCAGCCCAGCCACACCCAGCCCACCCGCCACACCCAGCCCACCGGCGCCTCCGACGCGGCGCCGACAACGATCATTTCGGTTCAGGGCGATGTCGACCACGACACCGCTCCCTACCTGGAGCGCGTCTTGCAGCTCGCTGTCGACACCGCCGCCGGACCCGTCTGCTGCGACCTGTCCGGCGCCGACTTTGTCAGTGCTACCGGCGTCGGGGTCTTCTTCGTCGCCGCACAACGGGCGCATGACGCCGGAGCGGCTTTCACTCTGCGTGGCCTTCACGGCATCGCGGAACGCGTCTTCGACGCGCTCGGCTTCGACCGCTCCATGATCGTCAATTAGGGATCGTCAATCAGGGCGTGCGGACCCGGCCATGCGGTGTCGTCCGGCGCAGAACTACGGCCGACGTCCTTCGGCGTTCCGGACGAGCGCTGACGCGACGTCGCGTACCTTGCGATTGGTGTCCTGCGACAGTTTGGTGAGGATGGCGAACGCCTCGTCGGCGGTGCAACGACGGTCGCTCATGATGATGCCTTTGGCCTGCTCGATGACCGCGCGGCTCTCCATGGCGGCCTGCAGTTGCTGGGCCAGGGTCGCGGTGGTGTCGTAAAGGTGTGCGTTCGCCAGAGCCACCGCGGCGTAGCTCGCGAACGTCCGGGCCGCGACGACGGCGTCGCTGTCGAAGGCATTCGGCTCGGTGGCGTAGATGTTGAGGGCACCGGTGACCGTGTCCTGGATCGGTAGACCGATCGACACGGAGCTGCCGACACCATTTTCCCGGGCGCTCGCCGTCCAGTGCGGCCATCGGCGTTCGCCGGTCATGTCCGGTACGGAGATGGTGCTAGCGGCGGCGGACGCGTCGAGGCAGGGTCCCCGGCCCGTCTCGTACTGCGATTCGTCCAGGCGCAGGGCGAGGTCGCCGGTGAACGCCGCCGTCTGAGCCTTCTGGCTCCGGACCAGGGTCACCGACACCTCGGCCGCGCCGGGGATAGTGCGCTTGGCCAGGTCGGCGACGGTTTCCAGGACGCCGTTCAGGTCGCTCTCGTCGAGTTTGAGCCGGCCCAGCCGGGCGAACGCCTCGGTGGGATCCAACGGTTCGATGTCAGCCATGATCGCAACGCCCTCGCAACGGGCACATCGCCGACACCGTCACGATGGCGGACATGCGCAGCGCACTGCAGGACTCCAGCAGAAGGAGAATCCGGGTCGCGCCGCTTCATGACGCCGGCTCGCCGGCGCCGGAAGGCGCCCGCCACAGGTCTGCCAGTCTAGCCGGGGTCATGGCTTCGACCGATGCCGCGATGACAGAACGGTGCGCAGTGACTTATCGTGTTCGTGGGTCAAGCCACGTGCCCGTCGCTCCCTGTCGGACGACTACCGGGAGGAGTCGCGGTGGCGCGCCAAGGACCGAGCAGACCTCTTCGTGACCGCATCGTCACGATGGCCGGCCGGTTCGATGACACGCCCGACATCGCCGGCGACCTCGTGGCCATTGCCGTCTTGTGCGCCGACCGCATCTCCCCGGTCGCCTACGCCTCGGTGACCAGCCGATACGAAGGGGCATACGCGACGGTCGCGGCGAGTAGCGACCTCGCCCTCCAGGTCGACAACGCTCAGTACGCCGAGGACGCGGGTCCATGCCTGGATGCTGTCGACGGGGACTACCCGGTCGCGGTGCCGGAGATCTCGACCACGATGACCTGGCCCGGTTTCCGGGACGTCGCCTTCAAGCTCGGGCTACGGGCGTCCTTGTCGATCCCGCTGTTCGCCGCCCGCGGAACGGCGGTGGCCGCCCTGAATCTCTACGCCCACGATCCGAACACGATGAAGGCGCTCACCGCGTCCGTGTGGTCGGTCTACGAGAGTGACGTTCTCCCTGGTCGCGACCTTGAAGGCGTCGATGAGGGAGGTGAAGAACTGGTGACGGGCCTGGCGGGCGCGTTCGCCGTGCAGGCCCGGATCCAACGGTCTCTCGGTGTTCTGATGTCCGCCATCGGTTGCACCGCGGACGAAGCGTTCGCCGCGTTACATCTGCGTGCCGTCGAGACGGACGCCACCGTGACCGAAGTGGCCGAGCGTCTTCTCGGTGGTAACCGATGGTGAGGAAGGTGCTTCGTCCGCGACACCGCTCACGACACCCGCTGGAACCATTGCGCCGCCCACGCCGCCGCGGCCCGCGCCGGCCGCGTGCTGCCGCTCCCGATGCCGGTCCTCGACCTGGACGCAGCGCTCAATGTCTACGGCCGGGCTACCGACGCCTTTGACGACGACGCGGTCGCCGCCGCCATCGTCGCCCGCACCCAATCGGCACCGGAACACGACCCGCGATGACGACGAAGGGCGGCGCCCGTCGCTTGACGCCCGCGCGCGGCGGTTTGCTTAGCTGTCCGTACCCCGTGCGGAAGTCCTAGGTGATCGCACGGACAGGGTGCGCCGGTCCAACAGCGCGGCCGGCGCACCCACCTTGTCCCCGGCGACGGGACGGCCGGATCGGTGGTACCGGTCTCAGCGGGGCTGTCGGCACACCGAGTGGCCGTCCGGGCACAGGTAGTAGGCGATGCCGGCGGTGAACTGGACCCGGGATGCGATCTGGTAGGTGATGTCGTCGCCCGGGGTGAGGACGATCGCGTACGGGACCCTGTGGTCCCAGCCGCCGTCGAAGCCGGCGAAGGCGTCGGTCGCACCGGCCTCGTAGCCGGAGTCGAAGATCTGCTTGTCGGTCGCCGGGAGGCCGAGGGTGCCCTGCTCGGCTCGGCCGTCGCGCACTCCGGCGGCGTAGCCCTGGTCAGCCGCCGCGGGTTGGGGTGAACTCGAGCGGCCGAGCCAGTATCCGCCCGCCGCGACCGCCATCAGGGCCAGGACCGCCAGCAGTTTCCACGTACGCATCTTCAGACTCCCACGCGAGGACGGGTATCTTGCCGGGCATGCTATGCGAGATGTGCGGGGGCACTCGGTGAGCCCGCGGCCGCCGGGTGCTGCGGAGGAGACGTTTACCCTGGCCAGCCGGCGTGTGATCCGGTTCGGGGCGGTCTATGCGTTCGTGGTCGTGGCGACCGCGGCGCTCGGCCTGGCCGGTTATGCGGCGATCCACAGCGGGGCGGCCGATCCGGCCTCGGTGGGTACCCAGGCGTCGGTTCTCCTCGGCGCCACGATCACCGGGCTGGTCGACCTGGTCTGCCGGATGGTCCTGATCGTCTCCACGATCGTCTGGATCGTCAGCGCGCATCGGTTGCGGCCGGCCGGGCCGGGCATCCTCGGCTACCTGGCGATGACCGCCTTCCTGCTGCTGGTCGGACTGACCTACCTGCTTCCCGTGCGCGTCTCATCCGTGAACGGCTCGATCGTCGTCCAGGCCGCTCTGGACGTCGCCGGCATCGTCATCCTCATCGCGGGCGTGATCCTGGTGCGCTCCCGGATCCGGACCGAGACCGGCCTGGAGATCCCGTCCCGCCACCGGACGATGCAGGTGAGCAGCGACGACTGGAACGCCTCGAAGTGGGACCCGGAGGTCCTCGGCGACATCGAGCGGCGCCGCGGCGGCGAGGCTCGCTGACTGTCGGGTTTGCAGGCCGGACCTCGATCGGAGGCGCTCGGTTTGCTGTGATGGGCGCGTGCGGATTCGGCTGCTCGGCGAGTTCGGGATCGATCGGGACAATGTGCCCGTCGACGCCCGCGAGTGGCGGCTGCGCAAGGCCCGCACGCTGGTCAAGCTTCTGGCGCTGGCGCCCGGCCAGCGGCTGCACCGCGACGTGCTGCTCGACCTGTTGTGGCCGGACCGGCCGGTCGAGTCGGCGGTCAACAACCTCCATCAGGCCCTGCACGTGGCCCGCCGGGTGCTCGCCGGTGACGGGCCGCGCGCCGGGCTGATGGAGCTGCAGAACGACCTGGTCGTGCTGTGTACGGACGGGCCGGTCGAGGTCGACGTCAGCCGGTTCCGAACGCTGGCGGCGGGTGACCGGGCGGCCCGGCGCGAGGCGGTCGCGGCCTACACCGGCGATCTGCTGCCCGAGGACCGTTTCGAGCAGTGGGCGGCCGGACCGCGGGCCGAGCTGCGGGGGCTGCTCTGCGAGTTGCTCGTCGACCTGGGTGATGCGGCGTCGCTGCGGCGTGCCCTCGAGATCGACCCGCTGCACGAGCGGGCGGTTCGCGGCCTGATGCGGCAACTCGCGGACGCCGGCCGCCGGTCGGAGGCGTTGGCCCGGTATGAGCGGCTGAAAGACGACTTGCTCACGGCGTACGGCAGCGACCCGGACCCGGAGTCCAAGCGTCTGTACCGGGATCTTCTGACCGGGGTGGGCGAACCCCGGCCGGCCCGCGACAATCTGGCCCCGGCGCTGACCAGCTTCGTCGGCCGGGAACGCGAGATCGCCGAGGTGCACCGCCTCGTGGCCGCGGGTGGCCTGCTGACCCTGACCGGGGTCGGTGGCGCGGGCAAGACCCGGCTCGCCCAGGAGGCGGCCCGCCGGCTGCTCGACTCCTATCCGGACGGTGTCTGGTTCGCCGACCTCGCCCGGGTCGCCGAACCGCGGCTGGTGCCGGACGCGGTCGCGGCCGCGCTCGGCCTCGACCCGGCGGCCGGCTCCCGCCCGTTGCGGACGCTGGTCGGCCGGCTGGCGTCCAGGAATCTGCTGCTGATCCTGGACAACTGCGAGCACCTGCTCAGCGCGTGCGCGGAACTGGCGAGCGAGGTCCGCCGCGCCTGCCCGGGCGTGGCCGTGCTGGCCACGAGCCGGGAGCCGCTGCACGCGCCGGGCGAGATGACCTTCCGGGTGCCGTCGCTGCCGGTGCCCGATGACCCGGCCGACCTTCAACGGGCCTCGGTGCGATTGTTCGTGGACCGGGCTCGCGAGGTACGTCCCGACTTCGTGCTCACCGAGGGAAACGCGGCCGCGGTCGTCGAGATCTGCCGCCGCCTCGACGGCATCCCGCTCGCCCTGGAACTGGCCGCCGCCCGCACGTCCCACCTCGAGGCGGTGGAGATCGCGGAACGGTTGCACGAGGCGCTCTCCCTGCTCGGGCGCCGCGGGCAGATCACCCGGCACGCCACGCTGCGGGCCGCCCTCGAGTGGAGCCACGCCCTGCTCGCCGCCGACGAGCAGATCCTGCTGCGCCGGCTGTCGGTCTTCGCCGGCAGCTTCTCGCTGTCGTCGGCCGAGGACGTCTGCGCCGACGAGCGGCTCCCCGGCCAGGACGTCCTCGACTGCCTGGGAAGGATCGTCGACAAGTCGCTCGTGCAGATCGAGCGCACCGGCGACCGCTCGCGCTACCGCCTGCTCGAGACCATCCGCCAGCTCGGCCGGGAACGGCTGGCCGAGGCGGGGGAGACCGACGCGTTCGACGCCGCCCACTGCCGTCATTTCCGGACACTGGCCGTCGACAGCGATCCCGATCGCGCGTCCGGGATCGTCGTCGAGCGGCCGCAACGGCTCGACGTCGACCACGACAACATGCGGGCCGCGCTCGGCTGGGCGGTGCGGCACGACCCGGCGCGGGCCCTCTCGCTGGGCGTCAGCCTCTGGCGTTACTGGCTGGCTCGTGGCCACTTCGCCGAGGGGGCCGGCTGGCTGGAACGGATTCTGGCGGTGGAGACGGAACCCTCGGCCGACCGTACGCGGGCCCTGTTCGCCCTCGCGATCCTGGAGGCCCGCCGGGGCCTCAGCCACCGGTTGCCGGTTCTGGCCGGCGACGCGGTCGCCGTCGCCGAGAAGTCGGGTCCGCCGATCGACGCCACGTGGGCCCGGCTCATGCGCGGCATTCTGCTGGTCGGAGGGGCCGAGATCGACGAGGTGGAGCGGGTCGCCATCGCCGAGAGCGCGGGCAACCCGCCGGCGGCGGTCGCCGCGACGGCGCATTGGCTGGCCGCGCTCGCGGCGCTCTTCCGCGAGGACGTACGGGTGTCCGCCCGCCGATTCGACGACTGCCTGACCCTGTTGGGGACGGTCGGCCCCGACACGCCGCCGTTCCTGCCCGCGGTGACGTTCTGCCTGCCGCTCGCGCCGGTCGGCGGCGCCATGGTGCCGGTGTTCGAGGAGTCGTGGCTGCTCGGCCGGCGGGTCGGTGCCGTGCAGGGCCGGGCCTATGCGTTGTCGGCGCTCGGCTACGTCCATCGGCTGGCCGGTGATCTGGACGCGGCCCTCGCGACCACGTCGAGGGCGGTCGACGAGTTCGCGCGGATCGATGACGCGGCCGGGCTGGCCCACGCGCTCAATCACCTCGGGTGCGTGGAGCGGGACGCGCGCCGGTTCGATCCGGCTTTCTCCCACATGCGCGAGGCGTTGGAGCTGCGCCGGCGTCTCGGGGATCGGCGGGGCGAGAACCTGAGCCTGGCCAACCTGGGGTTGCTGTCGGCGGCGGCCGGCGATGTCGAGGAGGGCCGGCGGCTCGCGCGTACGGCATTGGACCGCGGAGAGTCGGTGGACGACGGGCCCGGTGTCGCCGGGGCCCTGCTCGACCTCGCGGTGGTCGAGTTGTTCGCGGGGGAGCGCGGGCGTGCTCGTACCCTGACGTCGCAGGCCATCGAGGCGTTCGTGCCGCAGGGCTATCTGCGGTTGGAGGCGTGGACCCGCCTGCTCGCCGCCGAGCTGGCGCGCGACGACGGCGACCAGCCGGCGATGGAGCGGCACGGGCGGCCGGCTTTCGAGTTGTTCCGCCGCCTGGGTTGCCGGCTCGGTTCATCGCGCGCTAAGTCGTTGCAAAGGCCGCCTTCCTAGCGTCGCCGGCATGACTACTGGTGAAGCAACGGTCGGCGAACTCGCCTCGGTTCTCCGCGGCGACCTGATTCGGCCCGACGACCCGGGCTATGACGAGGCGCGAGCGATCTGGAACGGCGCCCACGACCGCCGGCCGGCACTGATCGCCCGCTGTCGCGGGGTGGCGGACGTGCTGCGGACGGTGGAGTTCGCGCGCAGCGAAGGGCTGCCGCTGGCCGTCCGGGGCGGCGGGCACAGCATTCCCGGATTTTCGACCGTGGACGACGGGATCGTCCTGGATCTGAGTCTCATGAAGGGCATCCGGGTCGACCCGTCCCGGGGGACGGTGACGGCGCAGGCCGGCTGCCTGTGGAGCGACGTCGACGCCGAGACGCAGGCCTTCGGGCTGGCCGTCACCGGCGGGCTGATCTCGACCACCGGCATCGCCGGGTTCACGCTCGGCGGCGGGGTCGGCCTGTTGGTCCGTAAATGCGGCCTGACCTGCGACAATCTGGTCGGCGCGGACATCGTGACGGCGGACGGGCGCTATCTGCACGTCAGCGAGGACTCGCATCCCGATCTGTTGTGGGCTCTGCGAGGCGGTGGCGGCAACTTCGGGGTGGTCACCTCGTTCGAGTTCCAGCTTCATGAGGTCGGGCCGACGGTCTTCGCCGGGCTGACCTTCTACCGGGGTGAGGACGCTTCCGCGGTCCTCGAGGGATTCCGCTCCATCGACGTCCCGGACGAGCTGTCGCTCGTGGTCAACCTGACGACCGCACCGCCGCTGCCGTTCCTGCCGGCCGAGGTGCACGGAAAACCGATCGTGGCGGTTCTCGGGATGTGGTCGGGCGATCTCGCGGACGGCGACGCCGTGACCCGGCCCTACCGGACGCTGGCGCCGGTCGTGACGGACCTGTTCGGGCCTATGCCCTACACGACTATGCAGAGCCTGCTCGACCCGCTGTTCCCCCGTGGCGTCTGGAACTACTTCCGGTCGGCGTTCTTGGACGACGTCGACCCGGCGCCCCTGCTCGACGCGTACTCCCGGGTGCCCAACAGCATGTCCGAGCTGCACATCCACCATCTCGGCGGTGCGATGGGCCGGGTGCCGGCCGACGCCAGCGCGTTCGGCAACCGGGACCACCCGTTCCTGCTGAACGTGGTGGCGCGCTCGGCCGACGCCACCGGCTATCCGGCGGCGGTGTCCTGGGCGCGCGAGGCGTCTCGTGCGGCCGGGCCGGACGCGGCGGCGTACGTGAACTTCACCGGGGAGGGAGCTTCCTACCCGAAGGACACGTACGACCGATTGGTCGCGGTCAAGGACCGCTACGACCCGACCAACCTGTTCCAGCTCAACCAGAACATCCGGCCGTCCGGCATACGCTCGTAGGCATGACCGCTCCGGAGATGCAGGCGTGGCGGCCCTCGCTGCCCGGAGTGGCCGAGGTGCTGCACGCGCATTTCACCGACCACGCCTACCCGATGCACGCGCACGACACGTGGACGCTGCTGATCGTCGACGACGGCGCGGTTCGCTACGACCTGCATCACCATGAGCGGTTCGCCTCCCGGGACCTGGTCACGATCCTGCCGCCGCACGTTCCGCACGACGGTGCCGCGGCCACGCCGGGCGGGTTCCGCAAGCGGGTCATCTATCTGGAGAACTCGCACTTGTCCGGCCGGCTGATCGGCCGGGCGGTCGACGGGCCGGGCTTCTCCGACCGATCCCTGCGACGGATGATCTCGGCCCTCCACCGGGCGCTCCGGGAGCCTTCTCCCTCCCTGCGGGCCGAGTCGCTGCTCGCGCTGCTGACCGACGGCGTACGGGCGCACCTGGGCGACCAGGTGCGCCCGGTCTTTCCCGATCAAAGGGCCGCCTACCTGCTTCGCGACCTGCTCGAAGCGCACATTCTCGACGGGGTCTCGCTGTACGAGGCCGGCCGCACCCTGCACTTCAACCCGTCGCACCTGGTGCGGGCGTTCAGCCGCGAGTTCGGCATTTCGCCCCACCAGTACCTGACCTCACGCCGGGTCGACGAGGCACGGCGGCTGATCCTGACCGGGGAGCCGCTGAGCTCGGTGGCCCGCAGCAGCGGGTTCTACGACCAGCCGCACCTGGCCCGCCACTTCAAGCGGATCCTCGGCGTCAGCCCGGGCGCGTTCGCGTCAACTTCGTACAAGACCCGGGGCCCGTCCCTGGCGGATCGTCGGTCGCATGCAAGCAGACACCAAGATCGCCGTCCTGCTCCGTGACGACCTCCTCACCTGGCAGCGCCTGAACGTCACCGCCTTCCTGGTCAGCGGCCTCGGCACGGTCCAGCCATCGCTTGTCGGATCCCCGTACGAGGACGGCAGCGGCGTGCACTACCTGGCCATGTTCGGCCAGCCGGTGCTGGTCTTCGAGGGCACCGCGGAGGTGGTCAAGGCGGCCCACTCGCGAGCCGTCGGCCGGCACCTGCCGACCTCGATCTTCACGGCCGACCTGTTCGCGACCGGCAACGACGAGGACAACCGCGCCGCCGTGCGCGCCGTGGCCACCGAGAAGCTGGACCTGGTCGGCCTGGCCGTCTGCGGACCCAGGAACGCGGTCGACAAGGTTGTCAAGGGCGCCCGGATGCACCCGTGAACTCCGCGGCGCGCTGGTGATTTCCGGGGCGCGGGTGGCGTTCGGCGCACCGTCCGGGTCCGCGTCGAGCCATCCCCCGCCGGCGCCCAGGCAGGCGCCGGCGGTCAAGCCGGAGTCAGTCGCCCTTGACGTTGACCAGCTGGCGCAGCGTGTGCCGGACCTCGACCAGTTCGCCGGCGTCCCGCATGACCACGTCGATCGGCTTGTAGGCGTGCGGGATCTCGTCGAGGAACGCGTCGGTATCGCGGTACTCGATGCCCTTCATCGCCGTCCGCAGCTGCTCGCGGGTGAAGGTCTTGCGGGCCTTCGACCGCGAGAAGGCACGACCGGCGCCGTGCGGCGACGAGTTGAGGGCGACCGGGTTGCCCTTGCCGACGACCACATAGGACGCGTCGCCCATCGAGCCCGGGATCAGGCCCGGCCGGCCCTTCTCGGCGTTGATCGCACCCTTGCGGGACAGCCACACCTGGCGCCCGAAGTGCTCCTCCTGCTCGGTGTAGTTGTGGTGGCACTGCACCCGCTCGAGCTCACGCACCTCGCCACCGGCGAACTCGCCGAAGCACGCGATCACCCGGTCCATCATCTCGTCGCGGTTGGCCAGCGCGAAGTCCTGCGCCCAGCGCAGCTGACGGATGTAGGTCCAGAACTCGTCGGTGCCCTCCGGCAGGTAGGCGAGGTCCGGGTCGGGCAGCCGGATCCACCAGCGCTTCGCCGCTTCCTGGGCCACCTTGATGTGATGCGAGGCGATCTTGTTGCCGACGCCGCGCGAGCCGGAGTGCAGGAAGAGCCAGACCGCGCCGTTCTCGTCCGCGGTCACCTCGATGAAGTGGTTGCCGGAGCCGAGCGTGCCCAGCTGCAGCTCCCAGTTGCCGGCGTAGCGACCCGGGTCGAAACCCGCCCGCTCGGCCTTGGCCCGCAGCTCATCGACGCGCTTGCCCGCCGTCTCGCGCACGCTCGTGTTGTAGACCCCGGCGCTGAGCGGAACCGCGTTCTCGATCGCCGTGCGCAGCGGGGCCAGGTCGGTCTCGAGCTCGTCCCGGTGGTACTGCGTGCGGACCGCGGCCATGCCGCAACCGATGTCCACGCCGACCGCCGCCGGGATGATCGCGTTGAGCGTCGGGATGACCGAGCCGACCGTCGCGCCCTTGCCCAGGTGCGCGTCGGGCATCAAGGCGATGTGCGGAAAGATGAACGGCAGGCGCGAGGCCTTCTCC
>DASWRZ010000494.1:0-25119 GCA_036402935.1 Actinoplanes sp. | reverse complement strand
GGACCAGATCAGGTCGAGGTCCTTCTCGAAGGCGTCCAGGTTCGCCAAGCGGTCGCCCGTGGACTCATCACCCAGGTCGTCGACCGTGCGGGCAAATCCGTACACGGCCTTCAAGTGATCACGAAATCGACGGGGCAGGATCCGCAAGGCGACCGGAAAGTTCTCTTTGCGTAGCTTTTCCCCCAAGGTCACCGGCTGAACAGTGACAACCGTCCCTTTCGCCATGCCTTGATGCTGCTCCCACGAGGGGAGAATGATCTGCGCTGACAGAGGTGGTTATTGCGCGGGAGTTTGTCACGTACGAACAAAACCTCGTCGGGTAGGTGCAGAATGCGGTCATTTGAATCCGTCGACGGCGAAGATCAACCGTTCGGCTGGCTGACGCGGAGCCCGCAGCTCGATGCGTACCTCGATCGCATCGGGCGCGAGCCGAAGCTCCACGCGATGGTCCCGCTGCTGCTCGAACGGTTGCCGGACATGCTGGACGAGGTCCGCGTCATGCTGACCACCGGCTGGCCGGACTACGCCGAGTTTCTCGCCGAGGAGCAGGCCGAGGTCACCGGCGCGGCCGAGGCCTTCATGCTCTGGCTCATCGACACGGTGGAGCACGTGGACGGCTCGGCCGCCGAATTCGGCACGGTCCGTCCGCGACAGGGCCCGGTCGGCAACCAGCTTGAGCTGTTCCAGGAGATCGGCCGGGTGCAGTGGCGGGAAGGCCGGGAGATCTCCACGCTGCTCTCGGCCTATCAGGTCGGCGCCCGGGTCGCCTGGCGCTACGTCTCGGGCGCCGCGCTGCAGGCCGAGGTCGCGCCGGACACGCTGGCCGCGCTGGCCGAGGGCGTGTTCGCGTTCGTCGACCAGCTCTCCTCGGCCTCGGCCCACGGCTACGTCATGGAACAGTCGCAGAGCGTGGCCGAGCGGGAGCTGCTCCGCGACGAACTGGTCGAACTGCTGCTCTCCGACCGGTCCAACAGCGCGGCCGTACGCGCCGCCGCGGCCCGGGCCGGCTGGACCGTGCCGCAGGAGGCCGCGGTCATCCTGCTCTCGGTCAACAACGCGATCGGCCACGACGTGCTGAACCGGCTCGACAGCTCGTGCCTGCTGATCCGCCGGCGTACGCTCCTCGGCGCGATCGCCCCCGACCCGGTCCGCCCCGGGCGACGGCAACGGCTGAAGACCCTGCTGGCCGGCGCCGCCGCGGTCGTCGGCCACCCGGTGCCGCTCGAACAACTGCCGGTCAGCGTGCAGTTCGCCGAGCTGACCGCCGGGCTGCGGGCGTCCGGCATCCTCACCGACGACGTGGTCTTCGTCGAGGATCATCTCGACGCGCTGATCGTGCACCGCGACGCCAAGCTGCTCGAGGCGCTGCGCGAGCAGGCCCTGGCGCCGCTCGCCTCGCTCGCGCCGACCCAGCGGGAACGGCTCAGCGAGACCCTCGGCGCCTGGCTGCGGCACATGGGCGACCGGCAGGCGGTCGCCGCCGAGCTGCACATCCACCCGCAGACCGTGCGCTACCGGATGACCCAGCTGCACGACGCGTTCGGGCCGGCGCTCGACGACCCGGCGACCCGGAGCCGGCTGACGCTGGCGCTGGCCTGGGGCACCGCGGCCGACCCGAACTGCCGGCCCCGCGGCGAGTCAGACGACGCCGCGCGTCTCCACCACCGGCGGCGCCGGGTGAGCTGAGGTGTCGCTTGCCGGCCCGCCCAGCTCGTCGAAGATCACCTTCATCGCGTCGGCCAGCGCGGCCGGGTCGGCGACGAAGGCGGGGTCGGTCGCCACGCCGACCGACAGCACGCCGTCCCAGCCGAGCGCGCCGACCGCGATCGGCGCCCGCGGGGCCAGCGGCAGGATCGGATAGACCCCGGCCAGCGGCGGCCCGGCCAGGCTGAGCGGCACGTCCGGGCCGGGCATGTTGGAGACGATGGCCTGGAACATCGCGGCGCCGTAGACGGTGCGGGCGAACCACGCGTGCCCGGGCACCGGCAGGATCGCGCCGGCCGCCCGCATCGCGAAGTTGGCGGCCAGCGTCCGCGTACCGGTGTAGAGCCCCCGGCTGCGCCGGGTGATCTCGGCCAGCCGGGCGTCCTCGCCGTTCGGCATGGGACCCAGCGGCACCTCGGTCATCACGGCCGCGGTCAGGTTGCCCTCGGCCGCCGCGCCGGGCGGGCGCACCATCAGCGGCACCGCGACCCGCAGCAGCCCCTGCGGCGCGGACGGCACGGCCTTCGTGATGGCTCCGGCCACGACGGTCAAGAGCACATCGCTCACCCGGGCGCCTCGGCGCCGGGCGATTTCCCGTACGCCGTCCAGCGGCAGATCGACCGTCGTGAACCCGCGGGCCGGGGAGTTACCGCTGGGCAGCCTGAACTTCGGGAACCCGTCGGTCGCCAGCTGGGCCAGCCCGACCGTGGTGGCGGCCGCCCGCTTGACCGGGCCCGGCATCCGCTGGGCCGGGATGCGCGGGGTGTAGCGCGGCTCGAGCATGTTCAGCGCCTGGGCGACCGTGCCCACCCCGTCGGCGATCACGTGATGAACGATCAGGATGCCGGCGGCGCGGTTGGACTCGATGCCGGTCACCGCGACGAAACGCCACATCGGACGGTCCCGGGGCAGCGGCTCCGAGGCCAGCTCGGCGACCAGGGCGTGCAGCGCGGCGAAGCCACCCGGGGAGCCGTCCGGTCGGGTCAGGTCGTACTCCGGGACATGCCAGTTCCAGTCGAGGTCGGCCGCCTCGACCCAGACCGGCCGTCGCCAGCGCCCGCGGAACCGCAGTCGCTGCCGGAACCGGGGCAGCTCGTCGAGGTGGGCGCGGACCGTGGCCGCCAGCCCCTCGCGGCTGAACGGGATCGCCGACGTGTCGACCACGGCCAGGCCGCCCACGTGCTGGGGAGCGGCCGGGTTCTCGACGTGGAGGAAGAACACGTCGGGCGCCTTGACCTCGTCTTTTGTTCGTCGTCCGGCCACCAGGAAACCCAGCCAGACGACGACGGCGCCACCGGCGGCGTCGAGCAGGAAGTGGTTCGCGGTCGCCATGATCACGAAGAGTGTCACGCCGACGTGGACCAGGGAAACGGCTTGGACCGTACGGGTGTGCCTCAGCTCCGCCAGCACGACGCTGACCCAGAGCGCCCAGGCCACATGCAGCGACGGCATCGCGGCCAGCTGATTGGCGTGGGCGACCAGCGGCGAGCCCCACGATCCCCAGGTGTGCCCCTCGCGGACCGTGTCGATGAAGTGGGTGCCGGCCAGCAGCCGGGGCGGCGCGACCGGATAGAGCCCGAACGTCGCGATGCCGAGCAGGTTGAGCACGACGAAGGAGTTGCGCATCTCGCGATAGCGGTCCGGCCGCCGGAGGTAGAGCCAGACCAGCATGATCCCGGCCGCCACGACGTACGTCGTCGCGTACTCATAGTTGGCGAGCGTCCGCAGGAAGTCGTGCGGCGCGAGCCACCGGTTGAGGGCCGGCTCGATGTCGATCCGGAGCCGGCGCTCGAGATCGAAGATGTCGCGCCCGTGCCGGTCGGCGGCTCGCTGCCGCCCCGGGCCGTGCATCATCTGCACCAGGCTGTAGAGCCCAAAGACGACCAGACCGATGAGCAGCTCTCGGCCGACACGCTTCCTGGACTCACCCAAGGTCACATGACGACTTCTAACATTTATCTCTCTCGACGGCGAGCGTTATGCGCGTCACCACATGTTGTTCGCCTTCGCTCAGACGGCCGCGCGCAGGCGCAACGTCACACCGGGCATGCGGCGCAGCGCCCGGACGCCCCAGGCCGCGCAGACCGCGATCGTCAGGGCGGTGAGCAGGCCGCTGAACAGCCCGCGGGAGAGCAACCCGAAGTCGAGACCCCAGTGCAGCAGGCCCAGGCTCATCCCGGCGTCGATCACCCGGGAGACGCCCCAGACGATCGCCACCTGGGTGAACATGCGGCGTACGCCGTGGTGGTGAAAAAGGTGCGCCGGCAGCGTGACGAAGTCGCGCGCCAGCCGGATCGTGACCGGGCGGCCGATCGCCGCACTGCCCAGGAACAGCAGCGCCATCAGCGCCGAGCCGAAGACCGGCTGCAGCACATAGACCAGCGCGCTCGACAGCATCAGGGCCAGCGCGGCCCGGCCGCACAGCATCCCGGCGCAGAGCAGCAGCGTGCCCGGCAGGCGCTGGCCGAACAACCGGCGAACACCCAGCGTGAGTGCACACCAGCCGATCACCGCGCCCAGCCCCCAGACCAGGCCGGCCGTATGGAGCAACACGTAGAGCAACAGCGTCGGAACGGTGACGGTCTCGATGAACATGCGCGCGCCGCGGATCAACTGCGGCCTCAAGCGGCCGAACTCGATCACGATCTCCTGCACATGGCCAACATGCGTCTCTGGCAGGTCGTTCGTCTCTTGCTGGTCTGTAGTCATCCCAAGTCCGGTGTCGACGACGGTTCTACTACCTGTTCCCCATAACGTTCCGTAGGCTTCAACGGTTCAGAGTCGCGCGGGGTTTCGCCCACCGCGTCCGGCTTGCGCACGGTGGGTGACCGTGACAGGGCCGCGACGCCGACGATCAGCAACGCACCCGACCCGGCCAGGGCGGCCAGCGCGCCGGGGCTGGACGGCGGCTTGACCCGGAAGGCCAGCACCCCCAGAAGATAGCTCGCCAGGGGGTTGGTGATGGTCATCGCGGCCACCGCGGCCGACAGCGAACCGGTCGCGAAGGCACTCTGTTCCAGAACGAGCCCGATGAGCGTGGAGACCGCGAGACTGTAGCCCGGCCAGTCCAGCGCGGTGGCGACCACGCCACGGTGCAACAGGTCGTCGGTGGTCAGCTTCATCAGCACGGCGCTCATCGCGAAGCAGAGCCCGGCCGCGATCGACACCAGCGTGGCGTGCAGCAGCTGGGTGCGGCCGGCGGCGGCCCAGACGAGCAGGCCGACCAGGGCGGCCGCGCACAGCCCGGCCAGGATGACCCGGCCCCGGTTGGCCTCGCCCGCCGCCGGTGCCACCTCGCGGACCAGCAGGAACGTGGCCACGCCGCCGCTGATCAGGACGACCCCGAGCCACTCGACGAAGACCGGCCAGCGGCGGGCCCAGGCGGTCGAGAGCGGCATCGCGAACAGCAGCTGGGTGACGAGCAGCGGCTGGACGAGCGCCACCGAACCCTCGTGCAGGGCGGCCGCCTGCACCACGAACCCGAGCAGGTTGGTGAACCAGCCGGCCAGCCAGAGCGGGTGCCGGACAAGCTTTTTGATCAACGAGACCAGCGGGCGAAGAATGGCCTTTCCCGACAATTCGCCCACTGTGTTGGTAGCCGTCGCCGTACGCCGGGCCACGTGCTGCTGCAGCGACGCGGAAGCGGCGAACAAGAACCCGGCCACCAGGCCGAGCGCCACGGCTAGATACAAACGGACCCCCTCAGCCGAATCTCGCCCCAAGACGGCGGTAAAGACCCGGCAAAGCGCCGCGCACGGCGACCGGCACACGCAACCAGCGGGGCGCGTACGCCTCGGCGCTCTCCCGTTGAACCATGCCCACAATCCGGTCGGCCACACCCGCGGCCGGGATCGGGCGGGGACTCTTTCTCGCGTACGGCAGACCGCGGCGCTCGAAGAACGCGGTCTCGACCACGCCCGGCACGAAGACGCCGATGCGCACCTTTGCGCCGTACGTCTCGAAGCGCAAGCTCTCCGCGAAGCTGTCCAGCCCGGCCTTGGTGGCCGAGTAGACCGCCTCGCCGGCGACCCCCATCCGCCCGGCGATCGAGGTGACGAAGATCAGGTAGGCGGGCCGGTCTCCGAACGTGGGCAGCAGCGCACGGGTGAGCTCGATCGGGGCGGCCAGGTTGACCGCGAGCAGCTCTCCGATGGCCGCGGGCGGCATCTCGCCGAACGGACCCGCCCAGCCCAGCCCGGCGTTGGCGACCAGGATGTCGACGCGCCCCGCGGCTTCGATCGCCGCCCGCGCCAACCGGGTGCCCGCTCCGGGCTCGGCCAGATCGGCGACCAGCGGGGTCGCGTCGAGCTCTTTCAGCGCGTCCTCGTTGCGGCCGTGCGCCAGCACGCGGGCGCCACCCGCGGCCAGCCGACGCGCGACCTCCCGCCCGATGCCCGACGAAGCGCCGGTCACCAGCGCCACGCTGCCGTCGATCCGCACCCGGCCACTCTAGTGCCGGGCAGGCTCCGGGCAGGCTCCGGGCGGGCGATGCAGCCCGGTCAACGGTTCAACAGGTGGTCTCCAGCGTGTACGCCTTCAGCGTGGCTCCCCATTGATAGACGACCTGCCACGGCCACTGGATCAGGGGCAGCCGGGCCGTCGCGACGGAGATGTCGCCGGCGAAGCAGCGGCTCACCCGCAGTTCGGCCCGCTTCGCCTGGTCGGGGGTGGTCACGAGAATCACCGAGTGCCAGCCGTGCCGCGCGGCCAGGCCGCCGATCTCGCGGGCCTCGCCGCGGGTGGTGAACGGCTCGCTGTGGAAGCAGATGACCGGCACTCCGTGGTAGACCCCGTTGCCGCACCACGTGGTGCTGTATTCGTCGTCCGAGACCGAGATCGCCACCACCGGCGCCCGGCCCTGTCGCCAGAGGTCGAAGGCCACGAGACGGCGGTCGCCGGGGCCGCCGAGCTGAACGATGGCGTCGGCCTTGGGCGGCAGTGGTGGCAGGCCGGGCCAGACGAACTGACGGGCGGTCAGGGCGCAGGCGGCCAGGACGACCACCGCGACGATGATCATCAGTCTGCGGCGCCGGCTCAATGAGGCGCGCCGCCCAGGCCCGCGTGCGGGAATGACGTCAGCGTCTCGATCCCCTGGTCGCCGGAGAGGTCGAGGCCGAGGGGCGGCGGATCCGGTGACATCCAAGTCGTCGCGAAGCCCCACAACGTATGAGTGAACACCGTGGCCGGCGCCAGCGGATCCCCCGGCAGGTGGAGGCCGTCCGGGTGGGTCGCGATGTGCCGCCGGCCGGCGCCGGTCCCATCGGCCTCACTACCGCCCGTGAGCGGCCGGTTCACCGCTTTGCTCGTAGAGCTCCCACGCGATCCCGTCGGGATCGCGGAAGTTGACCACTCCCGGCTCCCGCACGCCCTGGGTGCGTACCCCCGAGCCGCGCAGCACCGTGACCAACCGGTCGAGCTCGGCCCGGCCGCGCACGCCGAGCGAGAGGTGGTCGAGGCCGATGCGGCGCTCGTTGAATCGATCCTCGGACGGCGTGCCCGGCAGCGGCGGGTGCAGCACCAGCCGGGTGTACGGCCCGAGCCGGAACCGTAGCTTCTCCCCCGGAAAGTCCTGGTCGGCGGCGAGGCCGAGCACACCGGCATAGAACGAGCGCGATCGTTCCAGGTCACTGACCCGGAGCGTGATGTGATGAACCCCGTCGATCTCAATGCCCACGGCACGCCATCGTAGGGCCATGTTCTCTCTCCGTCGCGCTGGTTCATTCCTTAGCGCTCCCGTCAAGAGGGCTGCCCCGGTGCATCTGCGCCGGGCCGGCCCGGTGTTTCCCGGCCGCCCGAATTCCTAGCGTCAAGACATGCTGAAAAAGCTGACACTCGCGTTCGGACTGCTCCTCGGCTTCTACCTGATCGTGCGTGCGATCATCGAGCCGTTCCTCATCGACCTGCACGACCCGTCGACCTACCACCTCGACTGGGGCGGCCCGCATCTGGCCGGCGTCCTGACCGTCCACTGTCTGCCGGGCGTCGTCTCGGCCGTCCTGATCGCCCGTTGGCTCCGTGGCCGATTGTCAACACGACATTGACAATTTTCCGGTCCTGCGATCTCCTGGTCGGGTGACCGATGACGCCCTGGACGCGCTGCGCGAGATCCCGGCTTCGCGGGCTCGGCTCGACTCAGCCGAGCTCGACCTGATCGACCGGGCACGGCGATCCGGCGCCACCTGGGCCGACATCGCGTCGGCACTGGGGCTGGCCAGCCGGCAGGCCGCCGAACAGCGACGCCTGCGGCTGGCCACCTCGGTCACCCGGCTGCGTCAACAGACCCTTGACGACGGATATGGCGAGTCGATCGCACTTTTACGCGCAGCGGCCGTCGATCTGGATCGCCGCATCGGTGCCGACCGCCGATGGGATGCCCGGTTCCCCCGCGCCGCGCTCGTCCGCATGACCCTCAATGCGGCTGTGACGGCGCCCCCCGGCTCCCTGTTTTCGCTGGTAAGCGACGCTGCTGACGATCTTTCTTCAGGTGCCACCACCTTCCCTCGGCCCAGCCAGGCCGCCGTCGACCACCTCCTCGCCGCTTGGGAGGCCGCCACGCCCACGGGTTGACAGAGATGCGCTCAACTCCCGAGGATGTGAGTCTCATCGGCTCAACCCCGGGAGGCGCGGCGTGCGCAGAAACGCGACCCTGTTCGTTCTGATCTCGCTGCTCGACGGCTTCGGCGGCACGGCGATGGGCATCTCGGCCGGCCTGTGGCTGCTCGACCTGACCCACTCGGTCGCGCTGGCCGCCCTGGCCGGCATGTGCACCTACGCACCGGTCTTCCTGGGTCCGTGGATCGGCGCGGTGGTCGACCGCCTCCCCCGGCGCCCGCTGATGGTCGCAGCCGAGGCCGCGACGGCCTCGCTGCTGCTGACCCTCCTGGCCGTCCACTCCGCGAGCACGGCCTGGCTGGTCTTCGCCATCCTCCTGGCCCGAGGCGTCCTCGGCGCCCTGGTCGACGCCGGCGAGACCGCAATCCTCCCGTCGGCCCTCTCCCCATCGAGCCTGGGCACCGTCAACGGCTGGCGATCGAGCGCCCTCGAGGGCACCAAACTCCTGGCTCCCCTCGCGGGCGCCGGCCTGTACGCCTGGCGGGGCCCCACCCTGGTGGTCCTCCTGTGCGCCGCCGTCCCGCTGGCCACGGCCCTCTGCTACACCCTGCTCGACCTCCACGCTCCCGCGCTCGACTCCCACGCTTCCGTGCTCGATCCCCACGCTTCCGTGCTCGGCGCCCACGGTTCGATGCCGGCCGGCGGCGGCGTGAGGGGACCCGGGGGCGGGCCCTGGGCCGGCGTGGCGCTGATCTTTCGGCTGCCGGCCGTTCGGATCCCGGTGCTGGTCGCGGCGGTGGCGATCGCGATGTCCGGCCTGACCAACGCGGCCGTGTTGGCTCACATCGTCGACGACCTGGGCCTCCCCTCGACCCGGCTCGGCGTGGTGACCAGCGCTCAGGGTGCGGGCTCGATCCTCAGCGGGCTCCTGGTCGGCCGGCTCCTCGCACGGCTGGGGCCGACACGGGTCGCCGTGCTCGGTGCCGTCCTCTTCGGAGCGGGGCGGATGGCCTGGGCGCTGCCGTGGTTCCCGCCCGCGGTCGCCGGCAGCCTCGTGATCGGCCTCGGGCTGCCCTGGACCCTGATCGCCGGCATCACCGCCATCCAGACCGAAGCCCCCGACCACCTGCTCGGGCGGGTAGCCGCCGGCTCCAACACCGTAATGTTCGGCCCGGTGGCCCTGGCCATCCCGCTCGGCTCGGCGATGGTCCACCTGGGCCCGCTCATCCCTACCCTGGCCGCCGCCGGGCTCTCGTTCGCGGCGGCACTCTTCGGGTTTCGGGCCCGGCGGCAACGGGCGAGACCTCCGCGGATCGCCGAGCCGGTGGCGGAACGGCCGCGACGAACGGCTAGCGACCGGTGATCCCCTTGGCTGGGACCCGTCTTGCCTGGGCCGGCGCAGGCGTGGCGGCGTCCTGCCTGGCGCCGCAGGCCCCCGTGCCGGCATCGCCTGCACCCAGCACGCACGGCACTCGCGGAGCCGGACCGACCCCGGCGGGCGACGACGGCCTGCCCGTCGGAGAGACGTGGCGGCCGCACGGGGCAGGTTCGTGAGGTCGGGCAGAAAACATGCTGGCCTCGGATCATCCGCTGCCGGACGATCCGAGGCCAGGACGGTCGGCGGACACGCCCCCGTGCCGGTCCACCGACCGCGTCTCAGACCAATGCCCAGGCCGGGGCGAACGGCGTCACCCGCAGGGGCATGCGGGCTTCGGACGGCGTACGGTCGCCCTTGCGGTTGTTGCAGCGACCGCAAGCGGCGACGGTGTTGGCCCATTCGTTGCCGCCGCCCCGCGAGCGCGGCAGCACGTGGTCGATCGTCGAGGCCGCGCCGCCGCAGTAGCCGCAGCGGCGCCCGTCGCGCACCAGCACACCCGCCCGCGACCAGGCCGGGCCGCGGCTGTGCCGCCAGCGGGTCACCACATAGCTGACCAGCCGCACGACCGTCGGGATCGGATAGACCCCGATCCGGGCGTCCGGCTCCGACTCATGCACCACCGCCACCTCGCGGAACAGCATCCGGATCGCGTGCCGGAGGCTGACCCGGTGCAGCGGCCCGCAGTCGGCGTTCAAGACGAGAACCACGCTCATCGCGGCTCACCTCCTCCAACAAAAAGCCGCCCGATCCCAGGCAGGAACGGACGGCCGGCGGCGGGCTCACTCACCCGCGTCGGCTGCCCCACCCGAGCTCGCGACTCATTCCGTCTCCTCCCCGGCCTCGCCGGTGACACCACGGTAGAAGCGGCCTCCACCTGGGACAACCGAATATCGATCAACCTGCGATGATCACCGGATGGACACTTCGCCGGACTGGCTGGAGCGATATCGGACCGGCGGCCATCAGCAGGTACGGCACGAGACGCGGCAGTCGGCGGCGCGATACCGGACTCCGAACGGGCCGGCGAGGCGCAGCTGGTCTGCGACGAGAAGGCCCACCGCGCCCGCCGACCCAAAGCGGCTCGCTCGGACGCCGGGTGGCCGACCCATGAGGACACCGTGGCGGACTGGAGCGCTTGGCGGGAACAGCCGAACCGGCACGGCGGCTTCCCGGTGCCGACCGGCTGGCCGAGCCAGTCGGAGATCCGGCGACGCCTCGCCCATGGACTGCTGACGATTTAAGGACGCAGATCACAGTCCGTCATGGTGAGCTGCACGTTCGCGGAGACCCGCGGTCGTTATGGGCGGATCGGCAGCCCTTTGGGGTCGACGGCGGCCCATAGGATCGGGCGGTTTGACCGGTTCGGAGCACGGCGCGAGGGGGAAGCGATGGCACGTCAGGAGCGTCCGGTCGATCCGGCTGACGGTCCGCTGCAGGCAATGGCGCACGAGCTGCGGAAGCTTCGGGTCGAGGCCGGCAACGCGACATACCGGACGTTGGCCCGCCGGACCGGCTACAGCGCTTCCACGCTCTCCGAGGCGGCAAGCGGCAGGCGGAAGCCGACGCTGGACGTGTTGCTCGCCTATGTCGGCGCGCTGAACGGTGACCTGGACGAATGGCGCGAGCGCTGGGAGGCACTCGGCGACAATCCGAACGCACCCGCAGCCCCGACATTGGAGCGCGCCGCGCCGGCGGAGCGAGCCGGGCGAACAGAGCTGGTCGCATCGGCGGAGCGAGCCGCGCGAACGGCTCTGACAACGGATCTGGCCGCGCCAACAGGGCCGACCGCGCCGGCGCAGCGAGCCGCGCCAGCAGGGTCGGCCGCGTCAGGCACGCCGGACCGGGCAGCGTCGCCGGAAGGTTTGGGCGCCGGGCAGCCGCCGGCCGCGGGCGGGCTCGGCCGGTCGCCGGGGAGACGGTGGTCGTGGCGGTCGAGGCGCACGGTCACGATGGCGGGTCTCGCCGTCGTGATCGCGCTGGCCCTGACCGCGGGCGCCATGAAGTCGATGCGCAGCGATGGGCCGGCTACCGCCCGGACCGGCGGGCAGACCGGCGGCCAGACCGGCGCGCAGACCGGGTGCCCGGCCGCGGCGAAGAACGCTGTCTTCTACGCCCGTACCTACGGCAGCGGCACCACCATCCGCCAGGGCCCCGCCCGCGTCGAGCATCCGCTCGCCAGCGTTCCCGCCGGGTGCACGGTCGGGCTGACCGGCTACTGCGTCGGCGAGCCGATCATCGACTCGACGGCGTACATTCCGGACGTCCGCTGGTTCATCGTGGCCGGTGGTGGCGTGCTGGCGTCGGCCACCGTGCACGGCAACCCGCCGCCCGGCATGCCGCTGAGCCGCTGCCCCGGCGACCGGCCGCTCCCGACGGCGATCACCCTCCACATGAGCAAGGGCACGCTCACCGCCGAAGGCCGGAACGTGGAGGTCGTCGGATACGCCGCCTACTACGACGGCTCCTGGCACCAGATCGGCCTGACCGGCCCGGGCGGCGGCGACTTCGCGACCGCATGGCGTCCGGTCAAGGCCACGGTGGCCGCCGCGGCGTGCCTCGGCGGCGAGGGCTCGATCGGCGTGACGGATCTGAAGGCGTACCCGACCGGCGGCGAGAGCCGCCTGGCGCAAGCTCAGCGGAAAGCCGCCGGCCAGGTCGCCTGTCTCTATCCCACGGCCAAGTGATCAGCCGCAGGCTTCCCAGTCACTGTCGTACTTGTAGATCGCGTTGCCGTACATGACTTGGCCGCCGTACTTCACGCACTCGCCCGGCGCCGAGAGAGTGGCGGGCTTTTCTGGGCGGCGTCACGGACGGTGAGTTCGTCAAGCCGCCGGCGGCCTAGCGCAACTCGCGCCGGACAGCGACCGCGAGCTGGCCGAATCCGACGACCGCGAGGCCGAGCCACACCGCCGCGGCCACGGTCAGCACCACCGCGGCGTGGCCCGCGATGCCGGCCACCAGCAAGCCGAGCAGGGCGATCAAAACCCGGGTCGGCCGCTCGCCTACGGTCACCGCGCCGATCTCGCTCATGCCGGCGGCCGTTGCGCGGGCCCGTGCGTACTCGTGAAGCCAGCTCGCGGCGCCCGCCGCGACCGCCACCCAAGCCTGCGCCCCGCCCAGCCAGAAGGCCGTGAGCCAGGCGGCCTCGCCGACCCGGTCGGCGACGGAGTCGAGCACGTAGCCGAGGCGGGTCGCCCGGCTGGTCAGCACCGCGACCGCGCCGTCGAGCGTGTCGGCGAGGGCGGCCAGCAGCACCAGCGCCGCGCCAGGAAGCAGACCGGCAAAAGGCACCGAAAGGCACAGGACGAGTCCGGCGCACGTGACGACGGTCGGGCCGGCGAAACGGGAGACCCGGGAACTCAGAACAAAGGCGACCCGGACCCACCCGCGGACGAAGACCGAACCGGTCCGGGGATCGAAGCCGCCGTGCAGCCGGGACCAGGCCGCAGCGTACTCGTCCCAGGTCACGCCGCGGCGGCGCCGACCCCCGGGGCCAGCAGCTGCCAGACCTCGCGGGTCGCCGTCGAGCGGTTGAGCGTGATGAAGTGCACGCCCGGCACGCCCTCGTCGAGCAGGCGCGCGCACATCTCGGCGCACGCCTCGATGCCCAGCTCGCGCACGGCTGCCTCGTCGTGGGCGACCCGCTCGAAGCGGGATCGCAGGGCCGACGGGAACGGCGCGCCCGACAGCTGGGTGGACCGCTCGATGGTCGCCATCCGGGTCACCGGCATGACGCCCGGCACGATCGGCGTGTCGCCGCCGGCGGCCGCGACCCGGTCGCGCAGCCGCAGGTAGTCGTCGGCGTCGAAGAACATCTGGGTGATCGCGAAGTCGGCCCCGGCGCGACACTTGCGGACGAAATTGGCCGTGTCGGTCTCGATGTCGGGCGAGCGCGGGTGCTTGTAGGGGAATGCGGCCACCCCGACGCTGAAGTCGCCGGCCTCCTTGACCAGGCGCACCAGGTCGGCCGCGTAGAGCACGCCCATCGGGTGCCGCACCCACTCGCCCATCGGGTCGCCCGGCGGGTCGCCGCGGACGGCGAGCACGTTGCGGATGCCCGCCCCGGCGAGCCGGCCGATCACGTTACGCAGCTCGGCGACCGAGTGGTCGACCGCGGTCAGGTGGGCCATGGGCAGCAGCGTCGTCTCGGTGGCCACGCGCTCGGTGACCGCGACCGTGGTATCGCGGGTGGTGCCGCCGGCGCCGTAGGTGATCGAGACGAAGTCGGGCTGCAGCGACTCGAGCTCGCGGATCGCCTGCCAGAGCAGCCGCTCGCCCTCGGGGGTCTTGGGCGGGAAGAACTCGAACGAGAACGTCGGCGCGGCTCCACCGATCAGCTCGCCGATGGCCGGTGTGCCGGGAAGACGGGAAGGGAGTCCGAGAGCCACGCAGAGACTCTACCGGGTAGTCGGCTAGCGTTTTCACCTGTGAACCGCACCGACCACGCCGGGCTCCGATCCCGGGTCGACAAGGCACTCGCCACCTTCCTGGGCGGCCAGCGCGCGCTGCTGATCGGCATCGACCCCGCGCTGGCCGATCTCTCCGACGCTCTCGAGGTGTTCGTGCTCGGCGGCGGCAAGCGACTGCGGCCCTCCTTCGCGTACTGGGGATATCGCGGCGCCGGCGGCGCCGACACCGATTCGGTCGTCGCCGCGGTCTCGGCCCTGGAGCTGGTGCAGGCCAGCGCCCTGATCCACGACGATCTGATCGACCGCTCGGACACCCGGCGCGGCGAGCCGTCGGTGCACCGCAGGTTTGAGACCCGGCACACCGCGGCCGGTTGGCGGGGCGGTGCGGCCGGTTTCGGCGACAGCGCCGCGGTGCTGCTGGGTGACCTGGCGATGGTCTGGTCGGACGAGATGCTGCACACCTCCGGGGTCGGCACGCCCGAGCTGACCCGGGCCCGGATCGTCTTCGACGAGATGCGCACCGAGGTAACGGTCGGGCAGTACCTCGACGTGCTCACCCAGGTCACGGCCGACACGTCGGTCGAGCGGGCGGGCAAGGTCGCACGGTTCAAGTCCGCGAAATACACGGTCGAGCGGCCACTCCTGCTCGGGGCGGCCCTGGCGGGCGCGCCGGATTCCGTACGTGAGTCTTATTCGTCTTTTGGTCTTCCGCTCGGCGAGGCGTTCCAGATGCGTGACGACGTGCTCGGCGTCTTCGGCGATCCCGCCGAGACCGGCAAGCCGGCCGGCGACGACCTGCGCGAGGGCAAGCGGACCTACCTGGTGGCGTCCGCGTTTTCCGCTCTGTCCGACGGCGATCAGGCCGCGCTGGACGCCGGGCTCGGCAACCAGGGTCTCGACGACGAGGGTGTGGCGAGGCTGCGCGCCCTGATCCGCGATTCGGGTGCCCTCGCCGCCACCGAGCGCCGGATCGACGAGCTGATGACGGCCTCGCTGACCGCGCTGGCCGACGCGCCGATCGACGGGACGGCCCGCGAGGTGCTGCGGGAACTCGCCGACGCCGCTATCCGCCGGACGGTCTGAACCGGGCTTTCGCCATGGCTAGCGGCGGCCTCGGTGCCTCCTGGCTTTTGCGAGAAGGCGGCTGCCCTCGCCGGCCCTCGGCGTGCGGTCGAGGCCGCGGCGGCCCCAGTAGACCCAGAGCGAGAGGGTCAGCAGGACCAGCGCGAAGCCGAAGAGGAGGTCTTCGACCGGGGCATGGGCGATGCGCAGGCCGAGGATGTCGCGGGGGTTGTAGAGGACGATGCCGCGGCCGGTCAGGATGCCGTTGGAGAGCAGCTGGAAGACGATGACGATCGGGTAGGTGGCCCAGAAGGCCGCTCGCGTGATCAGGCGGGTGCGCAGGACGAACACGTCGATGGCCACCGCCAGCAGGACGCCCAGCGAAGCCGCGGCGGTGTAGGTCACTCGTCGCCGGCCGGCTTGCGGAGGACGGCCCGGACCGCTTCGAAGCCCAGGATCGCGCAGAGCGGGACCACCAGGAAGAACAGGACCTCGTCGAGGGGCAGGTGGCCGGGCAGGAAGACGCCGGTGATCTGGCCGCGGTCGAAGTGCCAGTGGCCGGCGGCTATCGCGGCCAGATCCCAGGCCGTGAAGACGGCGGCCACCGGCAGCACTGTCAGCAACAGCCGGCGCCGGCGGCGGAGGACGTTGACCTTCAGGACCGGCTCGAGCCACAGGGCCGCGACCAGGCACCCGGCCAGGACGGCCAGGTAGGCCAGGTGGCGCACGGCGTCAGAAGCCGAGGGCCTGGGCCCGCCGCTTGACCTCGCGGGCCAACGGGCCGCCGAGGCCGGCCGCCGGGGTGCCCTGGAGTGCCTCGTCCGGTTCGTAGAGCCACCGGACTGCCTCTTCGTCGTTATACCCGGCGTCGCGCAGCACGGTCAGCACGCCGGGGAGGTGCTTGAGCACGGTGTCGTTCGCCACCAGCTCGGCGGGCACCACGCGTACCCCGTCGCGCCGGACGGCGAGCAGTTGGCCGTCGCGAACCATCTGGTTCACCTTGCTGATCGACAGGTCGAGGCTCTCGGCCACGTCCGGCAGGTTTACCCACCCGGCCGGACCGGCAGTAACGGAATCACTCACCAGTACAGCCTGCCAGATCGAAGGAGCGTCAGTCCCATGAGTGTGTGGCGGAGGACCCGTACGGAGGTGGCCGGTGCCTGGCGGTCGGTGCGCTACGACATGGGCCGGCGACCGTTCGAGCCGCCCGCCGACGGTCCCGACGTGACGTCCACCGGAATGAACACCTTCGGGGGTGCGGCGTGGGACGGTCCTGAGCCGACCGAGATGCCGATCGCCGGGCGGATGCCCGCGCCGAGGAGGCACCCGCGGTCGACGGGACGGGCGGTGGTGGTGTCGGCGCTCGGGCTGCTGACGGTGGTCGGGGCGGCCGGGGCCTATCTGGTCGTGGTGAACGGGCTGGTGCCGATGCGGGACGAAGGAGCGGCCGCCGCCGGGACACTGCCGCCCGCCGCGGCGACGAGCACGGCCGAGGCGCAGATCGGGCGTTCCCCGCAGACGCCGAGGACGGCCGTCGCGAAACGCCGTCCGGCGCCGGTGATCAACGCAACTCCGGCCGAGCGCGAGCCCGTGGTCGCGGTACCGACGGCGCCGGAAAAGGCGAGTCCGATTCGGACGAAGAAACCGACAAATCCGATTTGCTGCGTCGACCCGCCGGTGCCGACTCCGACCGCGCCGACTTCGTCGCCCTCCCCCACTCCCTCGGCGCCGACGTCGCCCTCGCCGAGCGCGGCCACCTCCGACAACCCGAGCGAATCCCCCGAACCCCGCAACAGCCGTAAACCCGACCATCACCGACGCCCCCACTGATTGCGGGGCAGAAAACCACGGAGTGCGAGCAGCCGAGTACCCGTTTGGACTCAGCTATGACATCCTGGTCTGCCCCCACTCGAAAGACACATACACTTCACGCCGATGGACACCACAGTCGCCGACACGTTGATCGGCACGACGATTGACAGCCGCTACCGGATCACCGGTCGAGTGGCCCGTGGTGGCATGGCGACCGTCTACACGGCTGTCGACGAGAGGCTCGAGCGCACCGTCGCTCTGAAGATCATTCATCCGTCGCAGGCCACGAACGTCCACTTCGTCGACCGTTTCACCGACGAGGCCAAGACGATCGCCCGGCTCACCCACCCCAACGTCGTCGCCGTCTACGATCAGGGCCGCCATCTCGGCCTGCCCTATCTGGTCATGGAGTACGTGCACGGCAGGACCCTGCGCGACCTGCTGACCCAGCGCCGCAAGCTGAGCCCGGTCGAGGCCTGCGCGATCCTCGAGCAGATGCTCGCCGCGATCGCCGCCGCGCACCGGGCGGGCCTGGTCCACCGGGACGTGAAGCCGGAAAACGTGCTGGTCGCCGAGGCGCCGAGCGGCGGGCCGGGCAACCTGGTCGACGCGGTGGTCAAGGTGGCCGACTTCGGCCTGGCGCGCGCGGTGGAGGCCAGCAGCTCCGACAACTCGGGCCAGCTGATGGCAACTGTGGCCTACGTCGCACCGGAGCTCGTCACCGACGGCCACGCCGACGCCCGCACCGACGTCTACTCGGCCGGCATCGTGCTGTTCGAGATGCTCACGGGCAAGGTGCCCTACGACGGCGACGACCCGGTCGAGGTGGCCTGGCAGCACGTCGACAACGACGTACCGGCGCCGTCGACGCTCGTCCGCGGCCTGCCGCCGGCCCTCGACGACCTGGTGGCCCGCGCGACCCGACGTGACCCGGGCGCCCGCCCGACCGACGCCGGCGCGCTGCTGGCCGAGGTGCAGACGGTCAAGGACGACCTGGGCGCGCAGAACGCCGAGACCGCCCTGCTGCGCCAGGTGCCGGCCGTGCAGCCGACGCGGCACGCCGCGATGGACGCCACCGCGCTGGTCCCGGCGGTCAACGCGACCTCGGTCGAGCAGCGGCCGCCCTGGGCCCGGCTGCCCGAGCAGGCCCCGCGTCCACCGCGCCGGGCCGGTTCCACCTTCACCTCGACCGGCAAGCCGCCGGGCGGCGCCAAGTACGATCGGCGCCGCATCCTGCTGATGTCGGCGGTCGCGATGATGGTGCTGGTCGTCATCGGCAGCACCTGGTGGGTCACGATGGGCCGCTACACCGACGCGCCCAACCTGGTCAACATGACCAAGGCGCAGGCCGAGCTCTACGCGCAGCAGCACCACTTCGAGGTCTTCTACGCGCCGCCGGCCTACAACGAGACGGCCCCCAAGGACGCGGTGATCGACCAGAAGCCCCGGGCCGCCGAAAAGATCGTCAAGGGCGGCACGCTGACCCTCACGTTGTCGCTCGGCCCCGAGCAGTTCCCGGTCCCCGACGACCTGGTCGGTCACGAGCTGTCGGCCGTGCAGGGCGAGCTCGACGGCCTCGGCCTCAAGCTCAAGCAGGGCAAGGGACAGTACAGCGACACGATCCCCGAGGGCTCGGTCGTGTCGACCGACCCCAAGGCGGGCACCCAGCTCAAGCGCGGCGACACGGTCACGGTCGTGGTCAGCCAGGGCAAGGCGCCGATCAACGTGCCCGACCTGACCGGCAAGGACATCAACACCGCCCGCGGCATCCTGCAGAATCTCGGCCTCGAGGTCGACGAGAAGTACATCGACAGCAACCAGCCGGCCGACCAGGTCGTCAGCCAGTCGCCCAAGGGCGGCACCGGCGCCTCGCAGAACGACACGATCACCCTCAACGTGAGCAAGGGGCCGCCGCTGGTCGGCATCCCCGACGTGCAGAATCAACCCTGCCAGGCGGCGCAGCAGGCGCTTCAGCAGGCGGGCCTGGCGCCGCAGGTCGCCGGCAACCCCAACGCGTTCGCCCACGGCACCAACCCGCCGGCCGGCACGCAGGTTCCCGCCCAGACCCAGGTGCAGCTGCTGTGCTTCTGAGCCCGAACGACGAAGACCGAAGGATCGGCTCGCACACCAAGACGGCGGGCGGCCTCGCCAAGGCCGCCCTGCCGTACGTGGACGCCGCCGGCTCGGAGACGCTGCAGGTCTATGTCTCCAACTCGCGCGGCTGGGCGCTGCCGACCGGCGACCCGAAGCAGGACACGCTCTTCCGGGACGGCTGCGGCGAGCGCGGGCTGCCCGCCTATGTGCACGCGTCCCTGCTGGTCAACCTGGGGTCACCGACCGAGCTGACGGTCGAGCGGTCGGTCGCCACGCTGGCGCACGCGCTGGACCGCGGCCACGCCATCGGCGCGACCGCGGTGGTCTATCACGCCGGCAGCTCGGTCGACGAGCAGCACGCGCCGAAGGCCATGCACCAGCTCCGCGAGGCGCTGCTGCCGCTGCTCGACTCGGCGGCCGCGCGCGGGCTGCCCCGCCTGCTGGTCGAGCCGAGCGCCGGCGGCGGCCGCAGCCTCGCCTCCAAGGTCCAGGATCTCGGCCCCTACCTGGCCGCGGTCGAGCAGCACCCGTGGCTGGGCGTCTGCTTCGACACGTGCCACGCGTGGGCGGCCGGGCACGACCTGGCCACCCCGGGCGGCATGACCGCGACGCTGGACGCACTGATCGAGACGATCGGCCCGGACCGGCTCCAGCTGATCCACGCCAACGACTCCAAGGACGAGTGCGGCTCGACCCGCGACCGCCACGAGACGATCGGCAAGGGCCGAATCGGTGCGGCGCCGTTCGCCGAGCTGCTGGCCCATCCGGCCACCGCCGGCGTCCCGGTCATCGTCGAGACGCCGAGCGAGGAGCACGTCGGGCACGCGGCCGACATCGCCCTGCTCAAATCCCTGCGCAAGCCCTGATCCGACTTGCCTCGGTCGATCATGCTCACCACAATGGCGGCGTGCCCGATGTCCCCGCGGACCACCCCACCGCCGAAACCCCAGCTCAGCCGCCGGTAGCCCCCGACGCTCCGGACCGGCCGGGCGCGGCGGAAAATGTGGGTGAGGCGCCTGCCATGGAGACGCCGGTCACTCCGGCGCTCCCCGCAGACCAGACACCGGCCACCTCGGCAGCCCCCGCGGAACAGACACCGGTCACCTCGGCGCCTCCTGCGGAGGATCAACCCCATGCCGCGGTTCCTGCGGTCGGTGCTCCGCCGACGGCTCCTTTCCCGTACGCGTACGCTCCGCCGGCAACCGCATCGGGACCGCCCGGCGCGCCCACCGGGGGTTACACACCGTCGGCAGGCGGTCATCCGGCACCGCCCGGGGGCTACGCGCCGGCCAGCGGTTACACACCGGCCGAGGGTCATCCGGCACCGCCCGGGGGCTACGCGCCGCCCAGCGGCTACACACCGGCCGAGGGTCATCCGGCACCGCCTGGGGGTTACACGCCGCCCGTCGGGGGCTATGCACCGCCCATAGGGGGCTATCCGCCGCAGGCCGGGCACTGGCCCGGCGGCCCGGTCCCCCCGGCTGGTTGGTTTCCCCCGGGGATGCGGCCGCAGAAACCGAAGAGCTCCCGCGCCGCCGTTGTCGTCACGGTCGTCGCCATCGTGGTCGTGCTGGCCTGCCTGGGCTTCGGCACCGTGGCCTTCTTCACGCTGCGCCACGACGACAGCCTCGACCGGGCCGAAGGACAGCCCGGCACGTCGCCGACCGCCGAGCCGTTCCCGACCGACCTGCCGACCGACGAACCCGACCCGGCGGACGCCACCCACGACGGCGACATCACGCAGTACATCGTCGACCTGCCGGCCGGGGCGCACCCGTGGGCCGGCGCGAAGGCCGATCAGCCCCTCGATCTGGCCGCGGCCTCGGCCAACTTCGCCAACGCGGCCGAGGGCAAGCTCGTTCTTCAGCGCTATCACTTCAAGGACGGCTACGCCCGGCGCTGGATCGACGACAAGGGCAACTACATCACCGTGCGGGTCCTCCGCTTCGGCACCTCGAGCGACGGCGACAACTTCACGAACTTCTACATCGACGCCAACCAGGGCACCGGCTGGGGCGATCCGCAGCCGGTGCCGGGCCTGGAGACGGCGGCCGGGTTCGTGCAGCCCAAGCCGTCCAAGACCGGCTTCCAGCGCTCGCTGGCCGTTGGCGACGCGGGCGACATCGTGGCGATCGTGCTCGCCGACCAGCTGCCGCCGGCCAGCCCGTCGGTTCCCGACTCGGAACTCATCGACGAATTCGACCTGCTCTGAAGACCCGCGGCGATGACCTGGCGAAGGACCGCTCCGAAAGCCACGCGGTAACGACCCGCAGTGAAAGCCCGCGGTCAAAGACCTGCGGTCAGAGACCTGCGGTCAGAGACCTGCGGTCAGAGACCTGCGGTCAAAGACCTGCGGTCAAAGACCTGCGGTCAGAGACCTGCGGTCAGAGACCTGCGGTCAAAGCCGACGGCAAGGGCTAGAACGGGCGGCGCGGGCGGAAGGTCGGCCGGTCGCCGTCGCGGGACAGGGTCGGGAACAGGCTCGAGTTGATCTGCCAGGACGGCGCCTGCCTGGTCTGCACCTGGGTCAGCGTGCGGGTCAGCGTCTGCAACATGTCGGCCAGCGCCTGGTGCAGCTGCGCGTCGCTGACCATGCCCTGGCCGTCGACCGCGTGCGGCATCAGCGGGATGCGCTGGCAGGCCGCGTGCAGGAGCCGGGCGTTGCACTGGGCGAGCACCGTCTCGAGCGTGACCCGGGCTCCCTCGTCCTGTCCCGGGGTGGCGACCGACAGCCAGGCGACCGGCTTGCCTCCGAGGTCGCCGCCGGCCACCACGTGGTCGAGCAGGTTCTTGAGGCTGCCCGGGAGCGACCCGGCGTATTCGGGGGTGCAGAACAGCACCGCGTCGGCGGCGGCGATCTGCTCGCGTACGGAAATTGCGGCCGCCGGGGCGGCCTCGCCCGGAACGAAGGCGGGCAGGTGCCGGAGGCCGTCGTAGACCTCGGCCACGACCCCGGGTGGCACCAGCCGGGCCGCCGTGCGCAGAGCGGAGGTCTGCAGCGACGACCGGGCGGTGCTGCCCGAGATCATGAGGAGGCTTGTCATGCCTAGGAAAGTAGCCGAACGAGAACCTCGATCGCCCGGTCGACCGCCGCGTCGTCGAGGTCGAGGTGGGTGACCAAACGGGCGATCTGGGGCAGCATGGGGGAGATGTAGACACCCTCCTCGGCCGCCGCCGCGGTCAGGCCGGCCGCGTCGAGCGCGTTCTTGGAGAGGTCGAGCGGCACCAGGTTGGTGCGTACCTGATCGGGGTCGACGACGCCGAGGTGCGCCAGCGACGAAGCGATGCGGTTGGCCCGCGCGTGGTCCTCGGCCAGCCGTTCGATGTTGTGGTCGAGCGCGTAGAGGCCGGCCGCGGCCAGGATGCCGACCTGGCGCATGCCGCCGCCCATGCGCTTGCGCAGGATGCGGGCCCGGGCGATCTTGTCGGCGCTGCCGATGACCAGCGAGCCGACCGGCGCGCCGAGGCCCTTGGAGAGGCAGACCGACATGGTGTCGAAGAGGGCGCCGTAGTCGCTCAGCGGCACCCCGTCGGCGACGTGCGCGTGCCAGATGCGGGCGCCGTCGCAGTGCAGCGCGACGCCGGCCGCCCGGGTGACGTCGCGCAGGGCCCGCAGCGTGGCCAGCGGCACCACGCCACCGCCGCCCAGGTTGTGGGTCTGCTCGACCGCGACCGCGTGGGTCGCCACCGTGTAGCCGCCGGAGCCGCGGAACATCGCGGCGATCGCGTCGGGGTCGATGTTGGCCCCGACCGAGCCCCACGTCCGCGAGGAGATGCCGCCGATCGCCGCGGCCGCGCCCATCTCGTAGACCAGGACGTGCGCGTCGGCCCCGGCCAGCAGCTCGCCGCCCGGCGGCACGACCAGCTGGAGCGCGATCTGGTTGGCCATCGTGCCGGACGGCGCGAACAGCGCCGCCTCGTGCCCGAACATCTCGGCCACGCGGGTTTCCAAGGCAAGAACGGTCGGGTCGTCGCCGAATACGTCGTCGCCGACCTCGGCGTTGGCTATCGCCTCCCGCATGCCCGGGGAGGGACGGGTGACGGTGTCTGAGCGAAGGTCAGCCACGAAGCATCTCCGCAACGAGGAAGGCGAGCTCGAGGCTCTGCTGGGTGTTGAGGCGGGGGTCGCAGGCGGTCTCGTAGCGATCCGGGAGGTCGAGGTCGGCGATGCCCTGGGCGCCGCCGAGGCACTCGGTGACGTCCTCGCCGGTCAGCTCGATGTGGATGCCGCCGGGGTGGGTGCCGAGGTTGCGGTGCACCTCGAAGTAGCCCAGCACCTCGTCGACGATGCGGTCGAAGTGCCGGGTCTTGTAGCCGTTGGACGACTCGTGGGTGTTGCCGTGCATCGGGTCGCACTGCCAGACGACCTTGGCGCCGGACGCGTGCACCTTCTCCACCAGCGGGGGGAGGGCGTCGCGGACCTTGCCGTTGCCCATCCGGCTGATCAGGGTGAGCCGGCCCGGGATGTTGTCCGGGTTGAGCATCTCGCACAGCTCGAGCGCGGTCTCGGGCGAGGTGCCGGGGCCGAGCTTCACCCCGATCGGGTTGGCGATCCGGCTGATGAAGTCGAGGTGCGCGTGGCCCAGCTGCCGGGTGCGTTCACCCACCCAGAGGAAGTGGCCGCTCAACCCGTACGCCTTGCCGTCGCTGACCCGCGTGAGGGCCCGGTCGTATTCGAGGGCGAGCGCCTCGTGCGAGCAGTAGAGGCTGACCGTCCGCAGCGCCTCGCTGTCGGTCATGCCGCAGGCCCGGATGAAGTCGAGGGCCCGGTCGATCTCGCGGGCGATCGCCTCGTAGCGCTCGCCGGCCGGTGAGGCCCGCACGAAGTCCTTGTTCCAGTCGTGCAGCCCGTTCAGGTCGGCCAGGCCGCCGGCGAGGTAGGCCCGGAGCATGTTCATGGCGGCGGCCGAGTTGGCGTACGCCCGGATCATGCGCTGCGGGTCGGCGACGCGGGCCGACTCGTTGGCGTCGAGCGAGTTGATCATGTCGCCGCGGTAGGCCGGCAGGCCGAGCGAGTCGGTCGGAGCCGAGCGGGGCTTGGTGTACTGGCCGGCGGCCCGGGCCACCTTGACCACCGGCATCGAGGCGCCGTACGTCAGCACGACCGCCATCTGCAGCAGCGTGCGCGCGTTGGCCAGCAGGTGGCTCTCGGTGTTGTCGACGAACGTCTCGGCGCAGTCGCCACCCTGGAGCAGGAAGGCACGGCCCTCGCAGACCTCGGCCAGCCGCACGCGCAGCTGGTCGACCTCGTAGGGCGCGACGATCGACGGGACGCTGTCGAGGACCTTGCAGACCGAGGCCACCTCGTCCATGTCCGGCCACGGCGGCATCTGGACCCGCGGCAGTTCACGCCAGCGGTCGAGACCGAGCGCCGTGTCCTCGGCGGAGTCGGTGGACGGGCGTGAAGTCTGCAGGGACGGGTTCGCCACTCCGGGATAGCTGAGCTGGTGCCACTCTCGCATGCTGTCGAGAGTACGGAAGTGGGGAGCCGGTCGCGCGCCCGGTGCCCGCCCCTGACCGTTCGTGAAGATCGGCGTGTCGTCATCACCGGTCGCGACGGGGTGCACACGGACGGACACAGCGCGTAGTCTGCGGTCAAGACCATCTTCGACGTGGACATCGACGCGCTCACCGGTGGACCGGCCGGCCTGGACCAGTTCCGCGGCTCCGCCGTGCTGGTGGTCAACGTGGCCTCGAAGTGCGGGATGACCCCGCAGTACGCCGGGCTGCAGTCCCTCTGGGCGAACTATCGCAGCCGCGGGCTGAAGGTCCTCGGTGTCCCGTGCAACCAGTTCGGCGGCCAGGAACCCGGCACGGCGGACGAGATCGGCGAGTTCTGCCAGGTCAACTACGGCGTCACGTTTCCCGTGACGACCAAGGTGGAGGTCAACGGCCCCGGACGGCACCCGCTCTATGCCGAACTGGTCGGCGACGGCGACGACATCCAGTGGAACTTCGAGAAGTTCCTGGTCACACCGGAGGGTCAGGTGGCTCACCGGTTCGGGCCCGGGGTGCCACCGGACGATCCGGAACTCGTCGCCGCCCTCGAGAAGCTGCTCCCCCGCTGAGCGACCGATGAGCATCCACGTGATCGGGGTCGACGCGTAC
>DASWRZ010000493.1:0-13871 GCA_036402935.1 Actinoplanes sp. | reverse complement strand
GGGTCGACCAGCTGCTGGTGATCAGCGTCGACCGCACCCACGCCGGGCACATCGTGACCGCGCTCGAGGCCGGCTGCGACGTCATCACCGAGAAGCCGATGACCGTCGACGCCGAGTCGGCCCAGCTCATCCTCGACGCGGTCGAGCGCACCGGACGCGACGTTCACGTTGCCTTCAACTACCGGTTCAACCCGGTCCACGAGGTGGTCCGTACGCTGCTGGCCGGCGGCGCGGTCGGCGAGATCGGCTCGGTGCACTTCGAGTGGCTGCTCGACGTGCGGCACGGCGCCGACTACTTCCGCCGCTGGCACCGCGACAAGGCCAACTCGGGCGGCCTGCTCGTGCACAAGTCGGGCCATCACTTCGACCTGGTCAACTGGTGGCTCGGCGCGGCGCCGGCCGAGGTCTACGCCCAGGGCCGGCTGTTCCTGTACGGCCCCGAGGGCAAGCGGCACGGCTACGCGCGCAACTACGAACGGGCGTACGGCGCCCCGGAAGCCAAAGACGACCCGTTCGCGATCGACCTGGCGGCGAACCCTCACTTGAAAGAGCTCTATCTGGACGCGGAGGCCGAGGACGGCTACTTCCGCGACCAGAACGTCTTCGCCCCCGGCGTGACGATCGAGGACGACCTGTCGGTGCTCGTCCGCTACGACACCGGCGCCACGATGACCTACCACCTGACGGCGTACGCGCCCTGGGAGGGCTACCGGCTGATGGTCAACGGGAGTCAGGGTCGGCTCGAGCTCGAGGTCGTCGAGAGCGACCACGTGAACCCGGCCGCGGCCCACGAACTCAAGGGCGCCGCGATGCACGGCACCGAGGCCGCTCCCGAACAGGGTGGTGTCACGCTCACGCTGCGGCCCTACTGGAAGCCGCCCCAGGCGGTCGAACTACTGCCGCACGAGCGGGGCGGGCACGGCGGCGCCGACCGCCGGATGACCGCGGTGCTGCTCGGCGGCAGGACCGACCCGCTGGCCCGCTCGGCGACCGCCCGCGACGGGGCGTTCGCCCTGCTGACCGGGCTCGCCGCCAATCGTTCCCTGCAGACCGCCGGGCCGGTCCACGTCGCGGATCTGCTCGACGCGGAGATGAGGTGACCGTGTCCGTCCAGCCGGAAGGCCCGATATTCGCTCTGGACGCGCGGCAGGCGCAGATCGCGCGGGAGCTCTACGGCGCCGTTCGCGACCTGCCGCTGCTCTGCCCGCACGGCCACGTCGACCCGCGCCTGCTGGCCGACGACGAGCCGTTCGGCGATCCGGCCCGGCTGCTGATCGTGCCCGATCACTACGTGACCCGGATGCTGCTCAGCCAGGGGATCCCGCCGGCGCGACTGGGCGTGCCGCGGCGCGACGGCGGTGCGGTCGAGACGGACGGCCGCACCATCTGGCGGCTCCTGGCCGACAACTGGCACCTGTTCCGGGGCACGCCGTCGCGGCTCTGGCTCGAGCAGACCTTCTCCACGGTCTTCGGCATCGAGACCCGGCTCAGCGCCGGGACGGCCGACGACATCTACGACGCGATCGCCGCGAAGATCGCCGAGCCGGCGTTCCGGCCGCGGGCGCTGTTCGAGAAGTTCCGCATCGAGGTGCTGGCGACCACCGAGTCGCCGACCGACGACCTGGCCGAGCACGCGAAGCTGGCGGCCGACGGCTGGGGCGGGCCGGGCGGACGGGTCATCACCACGTTCCGGCCCGACCTGGTCGTCGACTTCGAGCGCGAGGGCTGGGCCGACGCGGTGGCCCGGATGGGCGAACTGGCCGGGGAGGACACCGCCACGTTCGCGGGGTTTCTGGCCGCTCTGCGGTCGCGACGGGCGGCCTTCATCGCGGCCGGGGCCACCTCGACCGACCACGGGCACCCGACCGCGCGTACGGAGAACCTCTCGGCCGACGAGGCCGCGGCCCTCTATGACCGCGCCCTGCGCGGGCTCGCGTCGCCGAGCGACGCGGAGACCTTCCGGGGGCACATGCTGCTGGAGTTCGCCCGGATGTCGATCGACGACGGGCTGGTGATGCAGCTGCACCCGGGCTCGGTGCGGGATCACAACGTGGCGCTGCACGCGGCTCACGGCCGGGACGTGGGCGGGGACATCCCGCAGGCCACCGACTATGTGCACGCGCTCAAGCCGCTGCTGGACGCCCACGGGATGGATCCCCGGCTGCGCGTCGTGGTCTACACGCTGGACGAATATACGTTCAGCCGCGAGCTGGCCCCGCTGGCCGGCGGCTATCCGGCGCTGTTCCTGGGCGCGCCGTGGTGGTTCCTCGACTCGCCGGACGGGCTGCGCCGCTATCGGGACGCGGTCACCGAGACGGCCGGCTTCTACAACACGGCCGGCTTCGTCGACGACACCCGCGCCTTCTGCTCGATCCCGGTACGGCACGACGTCGCCCGCCGGTCCGACGCCGCCTACCTCGCCTCGCTGGTCGTGCAGAACCGGCTTCCGCTCGACGAGGCGGCCGAGACGATGGCCGACCTCGCCTACCACCTGCCCAAGCGGATCTTCCGCCTGAACACCGCGGGAGCCGCCGCATGACGACCATCACCCGGGTGGACGTGCACGACGTCCGCTTCCCCACCGCCGCCGCGGGCGACGGGTCGGACGCCATCAATCGCGGCGACTACTCGGCGACCTATGTGGAGCTGCGGACCGACGGCCCCTGGACGGGCGCCGGTTTCACCTTCACCAACGGGCGGGGCAACGAACTGACCTGCGCCGCGGTGCGTGCCCTCGCGCATCACGTCGAGGGACGTACGCTCGAGGAGCTGGCGGCGGACCGCCTGGCCTTCCACCGATCGCTGATCGCCGACGTGCAGCTGCGCTGGCTCGGGCCGGAGAAGGGCGTGCTGCACATGGCGACCGGCGCTCTGGTCAACGCGGTCTGGGACCTGTGGGCCAAGCAGGCCGGCACGCCGCTGTGGCGCTTGCTGGCCGAGATGCCGACCTCTTCACTGGTGGCCGCCGTCGACTTCCACCACATCGGTGACGCGATCTCCCCGGCCGAGGCGGCTTCGATTCTCGACAAGGGACAGATCGGCCTCGCCGACCGCCTCGCCCGGCTGGAGAGCGAGGGCTTCCCGTCCTACACGACCAGTGTCGGCTGGCTCGGCTATCCGGACGAGAAGGTCCGGGCGCTGACCCGGCAGGCCTACGCGCAGGGATGGCGGGCCATGAAGATGAAGGTCGGCGGCGACATCGAGGACGACGTGCGCCGGGCCGGCATCATCCGCTCCGAGATCGGGCCGGACGCACTGCTCATGATGGACGCCAACCAGGTGTGGGACGTCGACGAGGCCATCGACAACATGGCCCGTCTGCGGGCAGCCGATCCATATTGGATCGAAGAACCGACCCACCCCGACGACATTCTCGGTCACGCGCGCATTCAGCGCGCGGTCGCTCCGGTACGCGTCGCGACCGGCGAGGTCGCCGCGAACCGGGTCATCTTCAAGCAGCTGCTGCAGGCCGACGCGATCCGGGTCGTGCAGGTCGACGCCTGCCGGGTCGCCGGGGTCGGCGAGGTACTGGCGGAACTGTTGCTGGCGGCCAAGTTCGGGGTCCCGGTGTGCCCGCACGCCGGCGGGGTCGGGCTGTGCGAGCTGGTGCAGCACATCGCGATCTTCGACTACCTCAGGGTGGGTACGTCGCTGGACGGGCGGATGGTCGAGTACGTCGACCACCTGCACGAGCATTTCGAGCATCCGGTGCGAACCCGCGGCGGCCGCTATCTGTTGCCGTCCGCGCCCGGATACTCGAGCGACATCAAGCCCGCGTCGGTCGCCGAGTTCTCGTTCCCGGACGGGCCGGCGTGGCGGTGAGGCTTTCGCGGGCCGCACTCGGGGCCCTACCGGCCGAGTCTCGGCCGCGCATCTCCCCCGGATCCTTCGGACCGGGGATCGTGCACCTCGGATTGGGCGCGTTTCACCGCGCCCACCAGGCGGTCTACACCGAGGAGGCGATGGCGGCCGGCGGCGGCGACTGGGGAATCGTCGAAGTCGCCCCGCGCTCGGCGTCGATCGTCTCGGCGCTGACCGAACAGGATCTGCTCTACAGCGTCACGACGCTCGGCCCGTCCGCCACGTCGACGCGGGTGGTCGGCTCGGTCGCCGGGGCACTTCAGGCCTCCGCGGCACCGTCAACCGTGGTCGAGCTTCTGGCCGATCCCCGAGTGCGGGTGGTCACGCTGACGGTGACGGAGAAGGGCTACCGGCTCGACCCCGCCAACGGCCAGGTCCGGTGGGACGACGAACTGCGCGCCGACCTCGGCACGGATCGCTCACCGCGTACGATCCCGGGCCTGCTCATCCGCGGCCTGCGGGCGCGGCAGAAGGCCGATGCCGGCCCGATCGCGTTGGTCAGCTGCGACAATCTTCCGGCCAACGGGCACCGGCTGAGCGGTCTGGTCACCCAGACTGCCGGGTCCCTGCTGGATTGGGTACGCGCGAGCGTGACGTTCCCCGGCACGATGGTCGACCGGATCGTTCCGGCCACCACGCCGTCGCTGCTGGAAACGGCCGCGTCGGCGCTCGGAGCCTCGGATCTGGCCGCCGTCTGCGGGGAGCCCTATTCGCAGTGGGTCATCGAGGACTCCTTCGCGGCCGGCCGGCCGGCGTGGGAGCTCGCGGGTGCGGTGATGACCGACGACGCGCGGCCGTGGGAACGGCTGAAGCTGCGGACCCTCAACGGGGTGCACTCGGCGGTCGCCTATCTGGGCGCGGTGGCCGGGTGTTCGACGATCGCGTCCGCGCTGACCCTTCCGGGGATGGATTCCGCGATGCGCTCCTTCATCGCCTCGGATGTCGCGCCGACGTTGGATCCGCCGCCCGGCGTATCCGTTGTCTCCTATGGAGAGTCGGTCCTCACGCGCTTCTCGAACGCGGCCATGGGGCACCGGACGCTGCAGGTGGCGATGGACGGGAGCCAGAAGCTGCCGCAGCGGGTGCTGCACACCGTCCTGGATCGCCGCTCGGCCGGCGGAGTGCCGCGGTGGGGCACCCTGATGGTCGCGGCGTGGATGCGGTTCGTGCAGGGCGTGGCCGACGACGGCCGCTCGCTGCCGCTCGACGATCCGCTGGCCGCCGATATTCGCGCGCGGCTTGCCGCGTCGCCGTGCACCCCGGAGGGTGTGGTCGACGCGCTGCTCGGGCTGAGCACCGTTTTCGACCCGGAACTGGCCGCCGACGAGACGGTCCGGTCGCTGCTGGTGGAATGGCTGACCGCGCTGACCAAACATGGGGTGGCCGCGACGTTGTCCGCCCTGAGGAGCGACGAGGCGTGACTTCTTCCGGGGGCGAACGGGTTGCGGGACAAGGAGACGGTGCATGACCGGTGAGGTGCGGGTCGCGTTGATCGGGGCCAACGGACACGGCCGGTGGCACCGGCGGCGGATCGCCGAACTGACGACCGCCGGGCGGATTCGCCTGGTCGGGCTGGCCGATCCCCAGCCGATCGACCCCGATCCGCCGATCGCCGACGGCGTCGCTCTGTTCACCGACCACCGCGAGCTCCTCGCGACCACCGCACCCGACGTCGTGGTGATCTGCACTCCCCCGCACACCCATCTGCCGATCGCGCTGGACGCGCTCGACGCCGGATGTGACCTGCTGCTGGAGAAGCCACCGGTCGCGTCGCTGGCCGCGCATCGCACGCTGGCCGCCCAGTTGAACTCGACCGGGCGGTCGTGTCAGGTCGGCTTTCAAGCGCTGGCATCGCAGGCCTGGGCCCGGTTCCGTGCCGCCGTGGCGGGCGGGCCGGCGTCGTCGGTCTCGGCGATGGCGTCGTGGCAGCGCGATGACGCCTACTACGCCCGGGCGCCGTGGGCCGGCCGGCGCAGCCTCGCCGGGCGGCCGGTCATCGACGGGTCGCTGGCCAACCCGCTGGCCCACGCGGTGATGCAGGCGCTGGCCAGCGCATCGGCGGCGGGAGCGGGCCGGCCGCGGCAACTGGCGGTCGAACGCTATCGGACCCGGCCGATCGAGGTGGACGACACCGCCTTCGCCCGGGTCACCTTCGACAGCGGGCTGACCGTGACGATCGCGGTGACGTTGGCGGGCGAGGAGTTCATCGCGGGCCAGATCGACGCGGTGCTGCCGACCGGGCCGGCCACGCTGGAATACCCGACCGACCGGCTGGCCCTTCCCGGCGAACCGCCGGTCGCCGTTCCCGGCCGCGACGACCTGCTGAGCAACCTGGTCGACCATCGCAGTTCGGGCGTACCGCTGCTTGTGCCGCTGGAGATGACACGCGACTTCACGGCCGTGCTCGAAGCGCTGACCGAACCCGAGATCCCGGCACCCACCCTGATCGACGACAAGTACGTCGACCAGGTGGACGGTGTGCGCGTCATCCGGGGTGTGAACGCTCTGATCCGGCAGGTGACGCAGAGCGGATCACTGCCGTCCGGGCTGGGTGTGCCGTGGGCCGCGGCCCCCTACACGCGCCGGGTGCCGCTGGGCTGAGGTCTCCACGTGCCATCGAGGGTGACCCCGGCCTCAGCGGCGATGTGCGCCCGGACGAAGGCGAGCACCTCGTTGCGGCGGGCGGCGGGCACGATGTCGAGCTCGCGGGATTCGAGCGCGTCGAGCAGCCGGGCCTGATAGCGGGAGAGGCGGAGGAACCAGTTCTCCTCGGCGACCGGTGTCGGCGGCTCCGGGTGCTCGGGACAGGAATCGCCGTCGAGGAACTGCTCGCAGCCGTTGCAGTAGAGGCCCGGACATGTCCCCTCCTCCACCCGCCCCGCGGAGAGGAATGCCCCGCGGCAGCGGGGCATTGTCGCGTCGCGTCAGAACCCCGGATCGGGGCGCATCGTCCGCACGCTGGTCATGGCGCTCATCGTGGCACCGGCCTTCCGCCTGGTCCAGCCGTTTTGCGGCAGTACGGCATGATCGTGGCGGTGAAGCGTCTCGTGGTCGCCGCGGTGGCCGTGGCCCTGACCGCCGGTTGCAACTCCCCCGGGTCCGATTCCTCCGGGCCCGATTCCTCCGGATACCGGCGGCCACCGCTCCCGCCGACGCCGGCCGAGCACCCGGTCGACCCGCCGACCACCCGCGTTCCGACGCCACCACCCACCTGCCCGCCCGAGGGCGTCCTGCTCCAGTCCGGCGAAACCGACGGGGCGGCCGGCCTGCGGGCGCTCGGCATCACCCTGCTCAACTGCGGTCACCAGACCTACCGGGTCGACGGCTACCCGGTCATCCAGGCACTCGACAAGGACCACCGGAAGGTCGCCCTCAAGGTGCTGCACGGCGTTACCGAGATCGCCGGCCCGATCCCGGGCTGGAACGGGCCACCCAACCCGATCACGCTCGAGCCGGGCCGGCAGGCCGAATGCGTCGTGGTGTGGCGCAACACCTACGACGACATCCGCCATCCACCGGTGAACGCGCCCTACCTGGAGATGGCCCCGGCCGCTGGCCGGCCCACCCAGGTCCTCATGCCGGACGCCGCGCTCGACCTGGGCAGCACCGGCCGCCTCGGTGTCGGCCCGTGGCGCCTCTCCAAGCCCACCTCGCGCACCACCCCGGCCGCCCCGCCGCCGAGCACCCAGCCCTCGGTCCCGTCCTCGATTCTGTAGCTCACGGAGGCCGGTTTGAGGACGTTACGGTATGGCCGTGGCAAATTTCGTGTTGGTTGCGGGAGCGCGGCTCGGGGCCTGGGCGTGGGACGACGTGGTGCCGCATCTGCGGGCCGCCGGTCAGGGCGCCTATCCGTTGACGCTCTCCGGTCTGGCCGAGAAGCGGGGCGCGCCGGCCGGACAGCAGACCCACGTGCAGAACATCGTCGGCGAGGTCGAGCGCCGCGGTCTGCGTGACGTCGTCCTGGTGGGTCACAGCTACTCGGGGATCCCGGTCGGGCAGGCCGCCGAGCGGATCGGCGACCGGCTGGCCCGCGTGGTCTTCGTCGACTCCGCGGTTCCGGCCGACGGCGAGTCGTTCGCCTCGGTGTGGCCGGACGGCGGAGCGGCGGTACGGGCGTCGATCGCCGAGAACGGCGGGTTCTGGCCGCTCGTGGCCGCGGCCCATTACGACGGCAGCGGCCTCACCGACCAGCAGATCGCACGGATCGTGCGGGGCTCGACACCGCATCCGGGTGCCACGCTGACCGAGCCGGCCGCGCTGGCCCGGCCGCTCGGTGATCTCCCGGCGACGTACATCAAATGCGTGCTCGGCGACCCCGAGCCCAGCGACGACGTGGCCGAGCTGCTGACCGGCGACAACTGGCGGCTGGTCGAGTTGGACACCGGCCACTGGCCGATGTTCTCCCGGCCGCGCGAGCTGGCCCGGCTCCTGCTCGAGGCCGCGGTGTGAGCCGTGGCCTCGCCGGAGCCGAAGCTCACGCTCAGGCCGTAAAGGGCAGCCAAGTCAGGTCGACCTGTCGTTGGAAGGTCTCGTAGCCGGCGCGGGCGAAGGCGGCCTCCATCGGGAAGTTGCCCACGTCGGTGTTGGCGCGGATGCGCGGGACGCCCTCGGCGGCGAGGATGCGGGTGCCCTCGGCCAGGATGTCGTCGATGTAGCCGTGGCCGCGGTGGGCCGGGACCACGCCGATGTAGGCGATGACCGCGTTGTAGTCGTTGCGGGCCGGGATGACGAAGCCGACCGGGTCACCGCCGGGCAGCCGCGCGATCCGCCACCACGAGCGTGGGCTGGGGTAGCGGACCAGTTCCTCGTGGAACTGTTCCGTGGCCACCTCGCGGGGGCTCAACCGTCGCAGGTCGGCCCGGCTGTGCGCGTCGAGGGTGCCGTCGAGCACGAGCGTCATCAGGTCGATGAGCTCGGCCGGATCGCCGGAGGGCGGCCGGAACTCGAGCCGGCCGGACGCCGGCGGCACCGGAGACGAAGGGGACCATTCGAGCCGGCCGGACGCCGGGGGCACCGGAGAGGAAGGGCGCCATTCGAGCCGGCGACGCTCGACCAGGAGGCGGGCGCCGGACTGCTCCAGAACGGTGCGCCACGGGCCGGTGAAGGGACCTTCGGCGGGCACGAAACGGAGGAACTCCGGCGGCGACGGGGCGCCGGGAGCGGTCATCGCGGGCAAGGCCGCTTTCAGCAGGGCCAAGCCGTCGTCGGCCGAGCCGTCGACGTCGAAGATGTCCATCAGGAACGGATGCCGGTCACCGGCGCGGGCCCACCAGCCGGCGCGGGCCACGACGTGGTCGCCCCGCAGGGCGACCCACAACCAGGGCGTACGGCGTCGGCCGGCGGTCAGGTCGTCGGCCACCTCGTCGTTGAGCAGGTAGGGCAGGCGGTTGAACAGGTCCAGCTCGTCGGGCCCGGAAAGTGGGCGGACGACAAGGGTCACAGCTTCTCCTAGGAAAGGGAGCGCCGTGCCTCAGAGGACACGAGCGCGATGTGGAAAGCGAACATCGCGGTCCTCCTTTCGAGAGTCGGAAGGCCAAAGCAGATCAGGCCCGGACAACCCGCCGCAACTCAAATATGCCAGCAGGGCGAGAATCCTCCGAGTCACCGGACCATGTTGTTGACCTGCGATCGGGTCAGCGCACCGTCCACGATCAAGACCGTTATGTCGCGATCAATGGCGCTCGCCGGCGGCAGAACGAGCGGCTCGGAGAACGCCAGCGCCGCACAGACCCCGGCATACTCCGAGGTGCGGACAAACCATCGGTCATCACCCCGTAAGCCCTGGAATATCAGCGTGTAGGCGTCGTCGACGCTCATGGCGACCCACGGTTCGGCGCTGCCGTTGGGGTCGGCGGACAGAGCGGTGAAAGCCGCGGCGCGACCGGGAGGAAACCGCCAGAAGAAGCCACCGTAACCGGCTCCCCCGGTGCGGCCATGGGTCGCGGGAGAGCCAAGAGCGACCGACGTTCGGCGGGGCGTCTCGAGCGCGTACGAAAAACCGAGTGACCAACCGTGCGGCGCGGCAGTGGCCGTGATGGTCCGTTGCTCGCGCAGCAGTTCCTTGCCGTCGCCGTCGCACCAGCGGAGTTCCTCGGCGAAGCCGGCCTCCAAGACGCCCGGAAGCCAGGCCGAATGCTGAATCCGCCCGTGGTCCTCGAGCCAGACGTAGCCTTCGCCGCGCACGAAGGTCCGCCCGCCCCACAGGTTGTAGCCATTGACGTCGGACATTGTCAGCGACGCACCGAGATGCCACGGATGGTCGAAGCAGAGTGCATCGGTCACGACCCGTCCGCCCAGGGTGCGCACCGGATGCAGATAGGGCCGCGGAGCGAGCCGGAGGTCGAGTGGCGGATCGGTCACATAGGTCGCCACCTGCACGTCGCCGACCCGCAAGGTTCTCATCACGACTGGCTTTTCGGTAACGACTGGCCTTTCGGTAACGACTGGCCGTTCGGTAACGACAGCTCCCTGATCACGTCGGCGAGGACCTCGGCTCCCGGCCGGGCCCACACCTCCTCGTTGAAGACCTCGACCTCGGTCCACCCGGTGTAACCGGCTTCGGTGACCGCCCGTGAGAAGCGGGCGAGGTCGACGCAGCCGGTGCCGGGGAGCCCGCGACCGGTGAGCACGCCCGCCGGCAGCGGGGTGATCCAGTCGGCCAGCTGGAACGCGGCGATCCGGTCGGGGTGGGCGCGCAGCTGCTCCCAGACCGTGTCGTCCCACCACAGGTGGTAGGTGTCGACGCAGACGCCGACCGCTGACGCGGGGTAGGGGGAGGCGAGCGTGAGGGCCTGACTCAGCGTGGCGACGACGCAGCGATCGCTGCAGAACATCGGGTGCAGCGGTTCGATCGCGAGGCGCACCCCGGCGGCCGACGCGTGATCGACCAGCCGGCCGATCGCCTCGCCGACGTGCCGCCGGGCACCGTCGATATCGCGGCTGCCCTCCGGCAGGCCGCCACTGACCAGCACCAATGTGTCGGTGCCGAGTGCGGCCGCCTCGTCGATCGCCCGGCGATTGTCGTCCAGCCAGTCCGGTCGATGGAAAAATCCGCCCCGGCACAGCGACGAGACGACCAGACCGGACTCCCGCATCAGGGATGCGGTGCGTTCCAGGCCGTACGCCGTGACATCCTCGCGCCACAATCCGGCCGCACCGACTCCCGCGTCGAGGAGTCCTCGCACCAGCTCTTCCATCGGCCAGTATTTCGTCGTCGCCTGATTGAGGGAGAACTTCATCGGTCCCATCCCACGGTCGTTTTCCAGGCCTGAATGCGGGCGACGGTCCGATCGGTCCTGGCCAGCGCGCCCGCCCCGAACGCCAGATCGATGAGCTTCGCCAGATGGGCCGGAGAGCGCCCGGACTGAAGGCCGCCGACCATCACGAAATGGTCCTGGTGTCCGGCCAGCCAGTTGAGGAAGACGATTCCCACCTTGTAGTAGTAGGTCGGCGCGGCGAAGAGGTGTCTCGCCAGCGGCACGGTCGGGGCGAGGATGCGGTCGTATTCGTCGGTGCTCCCGCGGTCCAGAGCCTGAAACGCTTTCGCCGCCGGGATCGCAATGGTCGCCAGCACACCGAGCAGGGCGTCCGAATGTCCGGACTCATCGCCCTTGATGAGCGACGGGTAGTTGAAGTCGTCGCCGGTGTACATCCGGACACTTCCGGGCAGCCGGCGGCGCAGAGCGATCTCTCGCTCGGCGTCGAGCAGCGACATCTTGATGCCGTCGATCCGGTCGGCGTGCGCGGCGATGATCTCCTCGACCGTCTCGTCGGTGCCCCAATAGCCGGCCAGCGCGGGATCGAACGCCTCCCCCAGCCAGTGCAGCAGCACTTTCCGGTCGGCGCGCTCGATCAGCTCGCCGTAGACCTGCCGGTAGTCCTCCGGCCCGCGCGCGGTCGCCGCCAGATGGCGGCTGCACATCAGGACCGGCACGGCGCCGGCTTGCTGCACGTCTTCCAGTTGCTGCGCGTACGCCTTGCGGATGTCGCCGAGGGTGGCCGGGCCGGACGGCAACTGGTCGGTGCCGACCCCGGCCACGATCCGCCCGCCGACCGCCCGGGCCTCGGCCGCGCTGCGCCGGATCAGCTCGCGTGTGGCCGCATAGTCGAGACCGGCGCCCCGCTGGGCGGTGTCCATCGCCTCGGCGACGCCGAAACCGAGCGACCACAGATGCCGCCGGAACGCCAGCGTCGCCTCCCAGTCGAGGGCGGCCGCGGCGCCGGGCACGTTCTCGGCCCGCGGGTCGGCGGTCACCGGCACGGCGGCATAGGCAACGCGCAGCGCGAAGCCGCTCCCGCCGGCGCCGCCGGGGCTGGGCCGCACGCTCGCGGAGGAGCTCATCGGGCCAGCTCGGGGATCTCGAAGCGGCGGCCCTCGCGGGAGGATCGCAGGCCCAGCTCGGCGACCTGTACGCCGCGAGCACCCGCCCACAGGTCGCCGGTGTAGGGCGCGTCCTCGGCGACGTAGCGCAGGAACCGCTCCCACTGGGCCCGGAAGCCGTTGATGAACACCTCGTTGTCGGGCACCTCCTGCCACTGCTCGCGGAACCGCTGCGTGGTCGGCTCGTCGGGGTTCCACACCGGCTTGGGCGTGGCGCCCCGGGGCTGGATGCGGCAGTGGTGCAGGCCGGCGACCGCACTGCCGTCGGTGCCGTCGACCTGGAACTCGACCAGCTCGTCGCGGTTGACCCGGACCGCCCAGGACGAGTTGATCTGGGCGACGACGCCGCCGTCGAGCTCGAACAGCCCGTACGCCGCGTCGTCGGCGGTCGCGTCGTAGGGCTGCCCGTCCTCGTCCCACCGCCGGCCGATGTGGGTGGTCGAGAGGGCGGTCACCGCGCGCACCGGCCCGAAGATCTGCTCGAGCACGTAGTGCCAGTGCGGGAACATGTCGAGCGTGATGCCGCCGCCGTCGGCCGTCCGGTAGTTCCACGAGGGACGTTGCGCCGACTGCCAGTCTCCCTCGAAGACCCAGTAACCGAACTCACCGCGTACCGAAAGAACGCGGCCGAAAAAGCCGCCGCGCACCAACCGGGCGAGCTTGCGAAGCCCGGGCAGGTAGAGCTTGTCCTGCACCACACCGTGTTTGATGCCGGCCGCATCGGCCAGGCGGGCCAGTTCGACCGCGTTCTCCACGCTCTCGGCGACCGGCTTCTCGGTATAGATGTGTTTGCCCGCGTCGATCGCCATCCGCAACGCCTTGTCGCGGGCCGACGTGACCTGGGCGTCGAAGTAGACCTGCACGTCGGGCCGGGCCAGCGCGGCCGGCAGGTCGGTCGTCCAGTCGGTGAGGCCGTGCTCGGCGGCGATGGCCCGCAGCTTGGCCTCGCTGCGCCCGACCAGCACCGGCTCGGGCCAGAGGGTCGAGCCGTCGGCGAGCGGCAGCCCACCGGCCTCGCGGATGGCGAGCACCGAGCGGATCAGATGCTGGCGCAGGCCCATCCGCCCGGTGACGCCGTTGAGCACGATCCCGATCGTCGTCCGGCTCATCTGGTGTGTCCCTTCCCTGACCTCGGTCCCCACGCCACCGAATCCGCACAAACCGCGAGGTAAGCGCTTTCCTAGAACCTAGAGGCGTGTCGTCCGGCGCACAAGACCCGCGCCGGTATCCTGCGGGGCATGGCCACGTTGGCGGACGTCGCGCGCCGAGCCGGCGTTTCCACCGCGACCGCGTCCCGAATCATCAACGGCAGCAGCAAGCCGGTTGCCGACACCCTGCGCGAACGCGTGCTCGCCGCGGTCGCCGAGCTGCAGTACGTGCCGAACGCGCACGCCCAGATGCTGGCGCGCTCGCACCGCAGCGCGGTCGGCGTGATCGTGCACGACGTCTCCGACCCCTACTTCGCCGAAATCACCCGTGGCCTGCAGCGGGTGGCCAGCGCCAACGGGCGGCTCGTGATCATCTGCAACAGCTTCCGGGAACCCGAGCGCGAGCTGGAATACCTCGAACTGCTCCACGCCCACCAGGTCGCCGCCATCGTGGTGGCCGGCTCGGGCTACCTCGACGAGGA
>DASWRZ010000492.1:0-5308 GCA_036402935.1 Actinoplanes sp. | reverse complement strand
AGGAAGGGAAGAGCAAAGAACATCGCCAAGGCAACAAAGAGGACCGGCAATCACCCACCCCCGAGCGAGCGGCCAAGATCTAGCCCAACGCCGCGAGAAGCCAACGCCTAGAGCCCAAAGCAACACCGGCAGACGACACAGACCAAGACCAAGACCAGGACCAAAGGCGATCGAGAGACAACGCCAGCACAGCAAGCAAAGCCGAAGGCAAGCGACAACCCCTCACCCGCGCCAGGACCCGCACAACCGCGCGCGTCTCCCCCAACGAGCACGGCCACTGAACTCAAAGCGGGTCGTCCAAGCTCCAGCGGCGTACGCAAAGCGGCGAAGCCGCAAGCCCCAACCACCCACCCACCGCAACCAACCGCACCGCGGGGTCTGGGGGCTCGGCCCCCAGGAAAAATGCGAAATGACCCCGTCTGCGCAGTCTGCAGACAGGGTCACCCCAGAATGTAGCCCCGAAGGGATTCGAACCCTCGCTACCGCCTTGAGAGGGCGGCGTCCTAGGCCGCTAGACGACGGGGCCAGGACCTTCTCTTGCTGCTTCCACTCTCGCTTCAGCGGCGGGCCGAACTCTATCAGATGTCCAGCTCCACCATCCTCGGCAGGATTGGTAGCGCTGGGGTACCAGGACTCGAACCTAGACTAACTGAACCAGAATCAGTCGGGCTGCCAATTACCCCATACCCCATTTGGCGCGGCTTGCCGCGCCGAGAACGAACTCTACCTGACCCCATGGTGCCCATCAAATCGGGTTACCGTCCGGCGTTTGCGTGATCGCCTGGTTACTGGAAGAGGTCGGTGTGGGTGCGGGCCCAGGACAGGTACGTCGTTGCTGGTCGGCCGGTGATTTCGCTGGACGGGTGGAGTGTTGTCCCGGGGTGGGCGGCCTGGTGGGCGAGGCCGTCGAGGTACCACGAGGCGGCGGCGCCCTGGACTTCGGCGAAGACGGGCAGGGCCTGGTCGTGGGGTAGTTCGACGTAGGTGAGCGGGCGGCCGAGGGCTTCGCCCAGCAGTCCGATCATCTGCCGCCGGCTCAGTGCTGTGGGGCCGGTGAGCGGGTATGCCTTCCCCTCGTGGCCGGGGTTCATCATCACGTGGGCGGCGACGGCGGCCACGTCCTGCGGGGCGATCGGGGCGTTCACCGCGTCGGGGTAGGCGTCGCGGATGATGTCGCCGGCGCGGATCTGGGCTGCCCAGAGTGCGGCGTTCGTCATGAATTCGCCGGGTTCCAGGTGGGTCCAGGGGATGCCGCCGGCTTCGACCGCGTCTTCGATCGGCTGCCAGATGCCCCCGCGGGGGCCGGCCAGGTCGACGATGCGGCGCACGCCGGCTCGGGCGGCGAGGCGGCAGACCTCGGTAACGGTCGGCATGTGGGGCGCGAGATACATCACGTCGACGCCTTCGAGGGCGGGCGCGACCGACCGGGGACGGCCGAGGAAGCCGCGAAAGACCGAGATCCCGGCGGGCAGGGCGGCCCGGCCGGGGTCGACGGTCAGGGCGCGTACGTCATCGGCGCCGAGCCGATGCAGCTCCGTGACCACCATCCGGCCGATGTTGCCGGTCGCCCCCGTGACGAGAACGGTCATTCCAGCGAAACTACCGGGTTTCTGATCTCGCCGATGCCCTGGATGCTGACCGAGACGGTCTCGCCGGGAAGCAGCTGGCTGACGCCGGCCGGGGTGCCGGTGAGGATGATGTCGCCGGGCAGGAGCGTCATCACGTGGGAGACGTAGGACACGAGGGTGGGCACGTCGAAGACCATGTCCTTGGTGCGGCCGATCTGGCGCACCTCCATGGCCCCGGGGTTGCGGCCGACCTCGCAGCGGATCTCGAGGTCGCTGACGTCGAGGTCGGTGACGATCCACGGGCCGATCGGGCAGAACGAGTCGAAGCCCTTGGCGCGGGTCCAGGTTTTGTCGCTGCGCTGCAGGTCGCGGGCGGTCACGTCGTTGCCGACCGTGTAGCCGAAGATCGCCCTCTCGGCGCCGGCGCGGTCGACGCGGCGGGCGCCGGTCGCGCCGATGACGACGGCGAGTTCGGCCTCTTCCTCGACCCGCTGCGACTGGGGTGGCAGGCGGATCGCGTCGTTGGGGCCGATCACCGAGGTGGACGGTTTGATGAAGATCAGCGGCTCCTTGGGCACCTCGTTGCCGAACTCGGCCGCGTGGTCGGCGTAGTTGCGGCCGATGCCGATCACCTTGCTGGAGAAGATCGGGGCCAGCAGCCGGATGTCGGCGAGCGCCCAGCGCTGACCGGTGAAGCGGACGTTCTCGAACGGGATCGACTCGATCTCGGCCACGGTCAGGCCGGACGATCCGTCCCCCTCGACGGCGCCGAAGGAGACGCCGCCGGCGTGAACAAAACGGGCGAAGCGCACTGGCATTCCCAATCTGTCTAGAGGCTCGAAAGGGAATCTACGCCGAGCGGGACTCCGCCCCGAGCCGCGGGAACGGGTCGAGCGAGAAGACCACCTCGACCGGGACCTCGAAGTAGGCGCAGATGCGAAGCGCCAGGTGGAGGCTGAGGCTGAACTCGCCGCGTTCCAGGTAGCCCACCGTCTGGTAGTGCACACCGAGGGCGTCGGCCAGCTGCCGCCGCGAGATGCCGCGCTCCGCGCGCCGACGTCACCACCCCGACACTGTTGATCAGCGGTGGGAGGAGTCCGGCGTACCTCCGGGACATCGAGCCGACGCTGGCGGCAATCATGCCCCCGGCAAAAGCCATAAGTATTCCCGAATGCGACCATAACGGCCCGGACCTGAGCGGCCTCGAAAAAGTTGCCGCGGCCATTCGCGCCTAACGGTGATCGTGTTGATCGCCTCGGCTGGATACGCTGGTGCGATGGGGATCAAGCAGGTGAGGGCGCTCACCACGACGCTGCCTTCCATCACCTGGATTCCCCTTGCCCGCGCCCATGCCGAGCGGGCCGACGAGATGACCGCCGGCCACCGCGCCCGGCGCGCCACCGGCGAGAAGCACGCGATCGAGGACTTCCTCTACGACTACTACGCCACCCGGCCCTCGGTGCTGCGCCGCTGGCACCCGGGGGTCGGCGCCGGCCTCTCCCCGGCCCCCGACGGGCCGGCCGAGCAGTCCGGCTGGAAGTTCTACCTGACCTATCCGGACGGTGTGGTCACCCTCGACGAGGTCGCGTTCATGCACGCCCGCGGCGAGAGCGTGCGCTACATCCACGGGCTGCTCACCGCGACGGCGTCCCGCCCGGTCTTCTCCGGCTGCTTCGGCCTGCACGAATGGGCGATGGTCTACCGCGCCCCCGAGCACCGGCACCCGCTGCCGCTGCGGCTCGGCCAGGAGGAGACCGACCGGGTGGTCGAGCAGCACCCGATCCGCTGCACCCACTACGACGCGTTCCGGTTCTTCACCCCCGAGTCGGTCGGGCTCAACCGGCTCCAGCCGACCCGGGCCACCCAGGTCGACCTCGACCAGCCCGGCTGCCTGCACGCCGCGATGGACGTGCACAAATGGGCAACCAAGCTGGGCCCGGCCGTTCCCGGCGCGCTGGCCCTCGACTGCTTCGCCCTGGCCGGCGACATCCGCCTGCTCGACATGCAGGCCAGCCCCTATGACCTCAGCTCGTACGGCTATCCCCCGGTCAAGATCGAGACCGCGGAGGGCAAGGCCGAGTACGTCGCCCGCCAGCGCGAGTTCGCCCGCCGGGCGGCCGGACTGCGGGCCCGGCTGATCCGGGTCTGCGAGGAACTGATGGGTCCCGAAGGGGCGGCGCGCAACCGCGAGGCGGTCGCGCCCTTCAACCACCGATGAAATCCCGGATCAGCTGGGCGGTCCGGTCCGGCTGATCCAGGTGTACGTCGTGACCGGCGCCCACAACTGTTTCCACCCGCGCCCGTCTCGCCATCCGATTCAGCTCATCGACGTCCACATCGTCATCGTGCCCTTTGACGAGCAACGTGGGCACGGTGATCCGCTCCCACTCGGCCCAGCGGGCGGCCTCGGCGACCGGACGCATGACCGCCTCCATGACGTCGGCGTCGAAGCGAGGGTGGAGGCCGTCGGGGCGGCGCTCGAAGTCGGCGATCCAGGCCCGGGTGATCGCCCGGTCGCCGAGGAACGCGGCCGCCGCGTGCTCATCGGCGAAGGGAATCGGCCAGCCGGCGAACCACTCGCCGAGCTTCTTCGGGTAGTCGTCGGTCGACCCGCCGACCCCGCCAGAGATCATGATCAGGCCTTTCAATGGCCGCGCGGCCGCTTGTTCGGCCGCTACCAGCATCGCGGTGTGCGCGCCCATCGACTGGCCGACCAACCAGGCCGGCCCGCCTTTGCCCAACACCGGGTCGCCCAACACCGGGTCGCTCAACACCGGGTCGCCCAACACCGGGTCGCCCAACACCGCGAGCACGTCGTCGACGAACGCCCGCCGCGAGAGGTCCGCCGGACGCCGGGTGCTGCGCCCGTGACCGCGCTGATCGAGCGCCACCACCCGCTTCCCGGCTGCGATCAACGCCTCGCCGAGCGGCGCCATCTCGGCGGCACTCCCGGCCAGGCCGTGCAGCAGCACCATGAGATCCCCGTCGCCGCCCCGCAAGCCGTCGCCGCCCCGCAAACCGGAAAGCTCGACGTCGCCCCGGCTCAGCGTGAATCTGACCAGCGTCATTCGCCGAACTCGCGCCGATTGCGCTTGGTCTCGCCCCGTCGCTTCTTGCTGGCGATACGACGCTCGACCGACCCCTTCGAGGGACGTGTGGCGCGTCGCACTCGCGGCGGCGGGGCGATCGCCGAGGCGACCAGGCTTCCCAGGCGGGCCGCCGCGGCCTCACGGTTACGAAGCTGGGAGCGATGCTCGGCGGCGACGACCGTCAGCACACCCTGGACCAGGCGGTTACCGAGGCGCTCGGCCGCCCGCTCCTTGAACGCGGTCGGCAGCACCGGGGAGCCGAGCAGATCCCACGAGAGCTCGACCCTCGAATCGGTGGTGTTGACGCCCTGGCCGCCCGGGCCGTGGGAACGCGAGAACCGCCAGGCCAGCTCGGCCGCCGGAATGGTCAGCCGCTCGTTGACCCGGACATCCTCCAACACGCCGCCCAGCATCGCATCCCTGAGGCGTGGTCTGCCAACCGGTTTGATCAAGCGGGCGTTGACCTGGGGGGCAGTATGGGTGGGTGACGTCCCCAAGTACGCCGGTCGTGACGACCGGCTATCCGTGGCCCATCGAAAGTACCCGGCTGGCCAACGGCCTGCGCGTCGTGGTCAGCGAGGACCGGAGTGCGCCGGTCGTGTGCGTCAACCTCTGGTATGACGTGGGCTCGCGGCACGAGCCGGACGGGCA
>DASWRZ010000491.1:0-2416 GCA_036402935.1 Actinoplanes sp. | reverse complement strand
GGATGAAGCATGCCCGATTTTTGCGTGTTTTCTACGCCAGATAGTGTCTCGTTTAGGCCGATTATCACGCTTCGACCGTCGCTGATTACGAAGAGTATTCAGCTTGAAAGCGCTCTCCGGGCCGTGAATCATGCCCGTCTGTCCCTATTTCCGCAGCTCAGTTGCACCGCTCGAGAAGCTGGACGGAACGCCAGCGAGCGACGAGCTTCTCGTACGCCTCGGAAGCCGCTTCGGCGTCCCCGCGGGACAAAGCGGACAGCCCAGCTGCCACCAAACCGGGTGAATCGTCCTCCTCGAGGACGTCATCCGGGAGAAGGTTGACGAGGCCGCCATAGTCAAGCTCGACGATGGACCGCGGGTGGAACTCCTCCAGCCAGCGAGTGCCCTCCTCGACCGCCTCGGTGATCGGTGCGTCGCCCAGCGCTTTGCGCAGCACGGAGACGCCGCGGTGCGCCCGCCGTCGGGCCTTCGAGATCTCCGTGCGGTAACGCAGCGTGCGCCGGCCGTCGGCCAGGTCGATCTCGCGTTCCTCCAGGTCCACGAAGACGAACCAGCGCAGCGGGACACCCCAGGTGGCGATCTGCTCGTGCACCCGCGGTACGCCGTGCTCGAGCACCTTGGCCCCGGAGCGCCAGTCCTCCACGATGGCCTTCGCCTGGCCCGCCAGCACCGGCGGCACGAACGCGTCGGCCAGTACCGCGGGCACGCCGTCACGCGCGTTGAGCGCCGCCTCGGCGACCCGCAGACGCAGGTTCCACGGGCAGACCAGCAGCGTCTCGGCCCACTGCAGGACGTACGCCTCGTCGGGCAGGTCGGGCAGCCGCGTCCAGCCGGCCCCGAGCGCCTCGAGTACGGCGGTGCGCTGCTTGACCGGGCCGTCGACCGGTCCCAGGGCACGGCCCTCACGGGCGTACTTCCGCCAGAAGACCTGGCGGTCGCGGTCGAAGGCGGTCAGTGGCTCGTAAACCCGTAGGTACGACGCGAACAGTGACGGCACGGCGCGATCCTTTCACGAAATCCGTGGTTCGGAACTTCCCGCGCGGACGTAATCGCGTCACCCTTCGCGCGACTAGGGTGACAAATGTCCGGCCGACCCCGCCGGATGCAGCGGCCCCACGAAGGCCTCGACCAAGTTCCTAAGGAGCACAGCGATGGGCGTGTTCGACTCCGACGGCACCGACGCCAGCGGTCACGAACAGGTCGTCTTCTGCCAGGACCGGCTCACCGGCCTGAAGGCGATCATCGGCATCTACTCGACGGCCCTCGGGCCGGCACTCGGCGGCACTCGTTTCTATCCGTACGAGAGCGAGGAAGCCGCGCTCGCCGACGTCCTCAAGCTCTCCCGTGGCATGGCCTACAAGAACGCGCTGGCCGGCCTCGACCTCGGCGGCGGCAAGGCGGTGATCTGGGGCGACCCGCAGCGGGTGAAGTCCGAGGCCCTCCTTCGGGCGTACGGGCGGTTCGTCGAGTCACTGCACGGTCGCTACTACACGGCCTGCGACGTCGGCACCTACGTGCCCGACATGGACCTGGTGGCCCGCGAGACCCGCTACGTGACCGGCCGCAGCGTCGAGCACGGCGGGGCCGGCGACTCCTCGATCCTGACCGCCTGGGGCGTCTTCCAGGGCATGCGGGCCGCGGCCGAGCACACCTGGGGCAGCCCGACCCTGCGCGGCCGCACGGTCGGCATCGCCGGGCTCGGCAAGGTCGGCAAATACCTCGCCGGCCACCTGCTCGAGGACGGCGCCACCGTGGTCGCGACCGACGTCAACCCGGCTGCCCGCGACTGGGCCCGCACGACGCACCCGCGGATCGAACTGGTCGACGACACGCACACGCTGATCACTTCTGACATCGACGTGTACGCACCGTGCGCGCTGGGCGGCGCCCTGGACGACGGCACCGTGTCGGCGCTGCGGGCCAAGGTCGTGGCCGGTGGCGCCAACAACCAGCTGGCCCACCCCGGCATCGAGAAGACGCTTCAGGAACGGGGTGTCCTCTACACCCCCGACTACCTGGTCAACGCCGGCGGCGTGATCCAGGTCGCCGACGAGATCGAGGGTTTCAACTTCGAGCGGGCCAAGCTGCGGGCGACCGGCATCTTCGAGACCACTCGGCGCATCCTGAACATGGCGGCCGAGGAGGGCGTCTCGCCGGCCGTCGCGGCCGACCGGCTCGCCGAGCGCCGGATGGCCGAGGTCGGCCGCCTGCGGGCGATCTACCTCGGCTGAGACCGTTTGGTGACCTGCCGCGCGCTATGGAATGGCGGCCGACAGAGAAAACCGCGACGCGCGGCAGTGTCACACGCAACCCGAGGTGCCGAAGGCGGCATCGTCCATGTACCGTAAGACCCACGAGAGATGCCTGACGTCATCGGGGCCCGCCTTCGGGCTGCCCCGAATTCTGTGCGAGGGGG
>DASWRZ010000490.1:0-13870 GCA_036402935.1 Actinoplanes sp. | reverse complement strand
GGCGCGGCCAGCGACGACATCGACTCGAGCGACTTGGCGACCGTCTCCTGCATCTTGGCCTGCTCGAGCTGGCTCAGCAGGCGGGAACGCTCGGCGATGCGCTGCTGGAGCACCATCGCGTTGTTTTCCACCGCCTTGCGGGCCTGACCGGCCGCACCGAGCGCCTGGTCGTGCAGAGTCTTGAGGTCTTCCATCGCCTGCTCGCCGGAGACCAGCTGGGTGGCGAGGGTCTGCGCGGTCGTCTCGTATTTCTGGGCCTCGGACTCGTCGCCCTGGCCGCGGGCGCGGTCGGCCAGCACGAGCGCCTGCCGGGCCATGCCCTGCAGCTTCTCGACCTCGGACATCTGGCGAGACAGCTTCATCTCCAGCTGTCGCTGGTTGCCGATGACGGCCGCCGCCTGCTGCACGAGCGCCTGGTGCTGCCGCTGTGCATCCTCGATGGCCTGCTGAATCTGCACCTTCGGGTCGGCGTATTCGTCGATCTTGGCGCCGAACAGCGCCATCATGTAGCGCCAGCCCTTGACGAACGGATTCGCCATATCGCGGTATCCCCTCAATGTCGCTCAGTCGGACCCCGCCACCGACGCCCTGCTTGAAAAAGGCTGAGCGAGGAGTTGACGCGATGGCCTGGATTCCAAAAAACCCGTGCAGCCCATCGTGTCAGCTCGACGCCACTGGCGTCACGTGACCTCGGGGGGATCTCAGGGTGTTCCCCTGCGCTCCCTCTCAGGCTTCGAGATTACGCGCAGTCGTGGCTGGGTGCGATCCCCGAGACGCCCCGAACCTGACCATGAACAACAAAGCGGCCGGGCTGTCCGGAGGACAGCCCGGCCGAGCATGTCCGAACGACAGCCGGCGACTCGGTCTCGGAGTTGCTAGGCGGCGTAGACGACGTCGCGGCGCGGCTTGCGAGTGGTCCGCAGAGTGGCCTTGAGCGGCGAATCCTGGCGGACCGAGACCGACACCTTGCCGTCGGTCGCCACGTTCTTCACGGGGACCGGCTTCTCCTCGACGGGAACCAGCACGCCATCCATATCCTCGGCCAGGGAGAGCGTGTCGCTCACCTCGCCCAGCAACTCGGAAAGGCGCGCGCCCAGAGCCTCGCAGATAGCCGCGAGCAACTCGCTGGACGCCTCTTTCTGGCCGCGCTCGATCTCGGACAGATACCCCAGGCTGACATTCGCGGCGGTGGACACCTCGCGCAGCGTGCGGTGCTGCCCCTGCCGGCGCGCCCGAAGTGCGTCGCCGATAACCCGGCGTAGCAGGACCATGGCACCTCCTCCTGCGGCGGGGCCGCCGGCCGACGCCGGAGGCTTCCCGCAACCGTACCCGCTGCGGGCGACGCCGACATCCCGCCCCGCCGAATTACGGGAGTACCCCTCGGATGCCGGTACCCGGACAACAACCGTGATCACTGGAACATTCCCAGGTCAGACCCGTGCCGGAGTGGCCTCTATGCGCTCAGCGAACAGGCGCAGGACGCGGGTCACACTTTCGGCGCGGACCGCCGCACGGTCACCGCTGAGCCGAAGCGCACGTACCTCGCCGCCGCCCGGCCCATCGACCGCGACGTAGACGGTGCCGGGCGCGATGCCGTCCTGCGGGTCGGGCCCGGCGACACCGGTGGTGGCGAGGCCCCAGTCGGCGCCACACCGCCGCCGCACCCCGGCGGCCAGGGCCAGCGCCACGTCGGGATCGACCGGGCCGCGGTCGGCCAGCAGATCTTCCGGTACGCCGGCCAGCGCGTGCTTGAGATCGGTCGCGTAGACCACCAGGCCACCCCGGAAAACCGCGCTGACCCCGGGGATCTCGACCACGGTCGCGGCCACCAGACCACCGGTCAGCGACTCGGCGGTGGCGAAGGTCTCACCGCGCGCGGCGACCAGGCGAACGACGTCGCTAGCGAGCACCAGGAGCCTCCCTCTGTGAACGCGCGTCACGCCTCAAACGCAGCGCCTGCAGCACATAGTCGCCGCCGGTCACCACGGTCACCAGCAGCGCGGCACCCATCAGCCACGGGCCGACCAGGTCGGCCGGGTGCGGCACCGGCCACAGGTACCACGCGATCGCCGCGATCTGCAGCACGGTCTTGAGCTTGCCCCCGCGGCTGGCCGGGATGATGCCGTATCGGATCACCCAGAACCGGAGCGCGGTCACGCCCCACTCCCGCACCAGGATCACGATCACGACCCACCACCACACCCGGCCGTACGCCGCGAGCAGCACCAGAGCGGTGCCGGTGAGAGCCTTGTCGGCGATCGGGTCGGCGACCTTGCCGAACGAGGTGACCATCGACCAGCGCCGGGCGATCCACCCGTCGAGGAAGTCGGTGCCCGAGGCGACGCAGAAGACGAGACAGGACAGGATGCGGGCACCGGTGCCCTGCAGCGACGAGGCGACCACCAGGGCCAGGAAGACCGGGACCAGCACGATGCGGACCACGGTGAGGATGTTCGCCGGGTTGTACGGCGACACCACCCGGGCCGCCGCGATCGGAACCGGCTCTTCGGTCACCGCGAGGACACCGGCGCCGCGGAGATCATCTCGACCGGGACCGCCACCAGGTCGACGCCCTCGGTGGCGGTGACCCGTGCGCGTACGAGATCGCCCGGCCGCAAAGCGGCCAGATCGACGCCCTGCTCTCCCGAGACCAACATCGTCGAACCGTCGACCTCGGGCGCCTGGTGCTCGGCGCGGCCCTCCACCTCGTCGTCGTCGACGGTGTCGACCAGCACCTCGACCAGCGAGCCCAGCCGATCCTCGGCCCGCTGGGCGCACAGCTCCTCGGCCAGCGAGGTGATCCGGTCGTACCGCCGCTTGATGGTGTCCTCCCCGACCTTGCCGTCGAGGCCGGCAGCCTCGGTGCCGTCCTCGTCGCTGTAGTCGAAGACGCCGATGGCGTCGAGACGGGCATCGGTGAGGAAACGGACCAGCTCGTCGACGTCGGCCTCGGTCTCGCCCGGGAAGCCGACGATGAAGTTGCTGCGGGCACCCGCCTGAGGTGCCGGCTTGCGCGCCGAATCGAGCAGCTCCAGGAACCGCTCGGTGGAGCCGAAGCGTCGCATGCGGCGCAGCACCGGCTCGCTCGAGTGCTGGAACGACAGGTCGTAGTAGGCGGCGACGCCGGGTGTCGTGGCGATCACCTCGACCAGCCCGGGTCGCGTCTCGGCCGGCTGGAGGTAACTCGCCCGGACGCGGACGATTCCATCGACCGCGGCGAGTTGCGGCAGGAGCTTCTCGAGCGCTCGCGGATCGCCCAGGTCTTTCCCGTACGACGTGCTGTTCTCGCTCACCAGCACGAGTTCGCGCACGCCGCTCCGGGCCAGCCATTCGGCCTCGGCCAGCAGCTCCTGCGGGTCGCGCGAGACGAACGCCCCGCGGAACGCCGGGATCGCGCAGAACGCGCACCGCCGGTCGCAGCCGCTGGCCAGCTTGAGGCTGGCGACCGGGCCGGTGTCGAGGCGGTGGCGCAGCACCTGGCGCAGGTGAGCGGGGGTGTGCTCGTCGACCGTGGCCCGATCCGGAGTGGCGTGACCGGGCACGACGATCTTTGCCGTCCGGCGCTGCACCGGACTGATCGGCAGCAGCTCGCGGCGGTCGCGCGGGGTGTGTGCGACGAATTCCTCACCGGCGAGCACGCCGTCGAGGCGGGTCGCGATGTCGGTGTAGTCGTCGAAGCCGAGCACCGCGGACGCCTCGGGCAGGCTGTCGGCCAGCTCCTTGCCGTATCGCTCGGCCATGCAGCCGGCGGCGACGACCTTGGCGCCGGTGTCGGCCGCGGCGAGCAGGGTGTCGATCGAGTCTTGTTTGGCCTTGTCGACGAAGCCACACGTATTGACGAGGACCACGTCGGCGCCCTCGGCATCGGTGCTCACCTGCCAGCCACCCGCATCGAGGCGCGCGGCCAGTTCCTCCGAATCCACCTCGTTACGGGCGCAACCGAGGGTGAGGAGGGCGACACGGCGGGGGGCAGGGGTTACCGACACCCGCCAAGGTTACCGGGCCGCCCGCACACGGCTGTCCCCCGCTCGGACGCCACCAGAAATTCAGATGCCATTAAACGACGGCTACTAAGGTCCCGCGCTTGTGCCCGCTTCTCTGAAATCGGCCGTTCGTGTCGAGTGGCTGCTGATTGTCGCGCTCGCCGGTCTTGCCGTGCTCGCCCGCATCGTCGGGCTGCGCCAGGACACCGGCGAGGTCCACAACATGTCGGTCTGGGCCCACCGGCTGGTCGCGGCGGGCGGCTGGCGCGGCCTGAGCGAGAGGATCGGCAACTACAACGCGCCTTACCTCTATCTCCTGCTCCTCGCCACGTACCTGCCCGGGCCGCTGATAATCACGATGAAGCTGGTCTGGACGGCCTTCGACGTCGTGCTGGCGTTCTTCACCTACAAGCTGGTCGGGCTGGCCCGGCCGGGCCGGCGGGTCCCGGTCATCGCGGCGCTGATCATGGTCTTCGTCCCGACCGTGGTGCTCAACGCGGCCTACATCGGGCAGGTCGACGACATGTGGGGCTCGCTCTCGGTCGGCGCGCTCTATTTCCTGCTCCGCCGGCGCTATTGGTGGGCGCTCTCGCTGTGCGGCGCCGCGGTCGCGCTCAAGCCACTGGCGATCTTCTTCTTTCCGGTCGTGGGCCTGCTGCTGCTGGCCGGGCGCGTGCCGTGGCGCACGGTGCCGGCCGTCCCGGCGGTCTATCTCGCCCTCGACGTGCCGGCCCTCCTGATCGGCCGGGACCCGCGGGAACTGCTGACGATCTATTCGCCCGGCCGCCAGCAAGGTGTGATCAGCCAACTGACCTACGCGGCGCCCTCGATCTACAACTTCATCCCGGCCTCGCCGGACCGGATCGGCGCGATCAAGCTGCTCGGCGAGATCTTGCTGGCCGCGCTGATCCTCGGCGTCTACTACGTACTGATCGTCCGCCGGGTCGAGCTCACCGACGCCCGGATCGTCACGGTGAGCGCGTTTTTCGCCATCCTGGTGCCGTTCCTGCTGCCCGGCATGCACGAGCGGTACTTCTTCCTGGCCGACCTGCTGTCGGTGGCGCTGGTCTTCTTCCGGCCCCGGCTCTGGTATGTCCCGCTGCTGGTGGAATCGGCGTCGCTGCTGTGCTACCTGCCGTTCTTCTTCCATCGGCAGGGGAAGTTCGTGCCGATGACGATCCCGACCACGCTGATGCTGGCCGCGCTGGTCATCGTCGGTTACCACGTGCTGCGGGACGCGGCGCCGTCCGGCGCCGGCTTTTCCCGTACGCCAAGTGTCAGTCCACCCGAAGAGCAGCCAGCGACTCTTCCAGCTCGTCCGGTTTGACCAGCACGTCCCGGGCCTTGGAACCCTCGGACGGCCCGACGATGCCCCGGTTCTCCATGAGATCCATCAGCCGGCCCGCCTTGGCGAAGCCGACGCGCAGCTTGCGCTGGAGCATCGACGTCGAGCCGAACTGGCTGCTCACGACCAGCTCGATCGCCTGGATCAGCAGCTGGAGGTCGTCGCCGACCTCCTCGTCGATCTCCTTCTTCTTGCTCGGCGGAGCCTCGGTGACGCCCTCGGCGAAGTCGGGGTCGCGCTGGTCCTTGCAGAAGTCGACGACCGCCTTGATCTCCTTCTCGTCGACCCAGGCACCCTGGATGCGGGTCGGCTTGGAGGCGCCCATCGGCAGGAACAGCCCGTCGCCGCGGCCGAGCAGCTTCTCGGCGCCCGGCTGGTCGAGGATGACCCGGCTGTCGGCGAGACTCGACGTGGCGAAGGCGAGGCGGGACGGCACGTTCGCCTTGATCAGGCCGGTGACCACGTCGACCGACGGCCGCTGGGTGGCCAGCACCAGGTGGATGCCGGCGGCCCGGGCGAGCTGGGTGATGCGGACGACCGAGTCCTCCACGTCGCGCGGCGCGACCATCATCAGGTCGGCCAGCTCGTCGACGATCACCAGCAGGTAGGGGTAGGGCTTCATCTCCCGCTCGCTGCCCGGCGGGGCGGTGATCTCGCCGCTGCGCACCTTGCGGTTGTAGTCGTCGATGTGGCGTACGCCGTTGGCCGCCAGATCGTCGTACCGCATGTCCATCTCGCGGACGACCCACTCCAGCGCGTCGGCCGCCTTCTTCGGGTTGGTCACGATCGGGGTGACGAGGTGCGGGATCCCCTCGTACGCCGTCATCTCCACCCGCTTGGGGTCGACCAGCAGCAGCCGCACCTGGTCGGGGGTGGCCCGGGCGAGCAGCGAGACCAGGATGGAGTTGAGGCAGGAGCTCTTGCCCGCGCCGGTCGCGCCGGCGATCAGGATGTGCGGCATCTTGGCCAGGTTGGCCACCACGAAGCCGCCCTCGATGTCCTTGCCCAGCGCCACCAGCATCGGATGGTGGTCGGCGGTGGAGGCCCGCGAGCGCAGCACGTCGCCGAGCGAGACGTTCTCCGGGTCGGTGTTGGGAATCTCCACGCCGACCGCGCTCTTGCCCGGGATCGGGCTCAGGATGCGCACGTCGGGCGACTTCACGGCGTACGCGATGTTGCGCGACAGCTGGGTGATCCGCTCGACCTTGGTGCCCGGGCCGATCTCGACCTCGTAGCGGGTGACGGTCGGGCCCCGGGTGAAGCCGGTGACCACCGCGTCGACGTTGAACTGCTCGAACACCCCGGTCAGCGCGGCCATGATCTCGTCGTTGGCCCGGCTGCGGGCCTTCGCCGGGGGGCCCTGGGCGAGCAGGTTGGGCGGCGGCAGGCGGTAGTCGCCCGGCAGCGAGGAGATGTCCAGCTGCTCGGCCCGGGTCGGCAGCGGCTCGTTGTGCTCGGGCGGAGCCGGTGGCGTCTTCTTGCGGCTGGACGGCACCTTGGGCACGGCGATCGTGTCGTGCACGATCAGGTCGTCGTCGTCCGGATCCGCGGGGGCCAGGCCGAGATCGGCCAGCGAGCCCTGCCGGCGACGGGACGAGCGGCGGAGCTTGACCGGCTCCTCGTCGAGGTCGACGTCGAGCTCGTCCTCGGCGTCGTCGATCGACGGCTCGGGCAGCGGCGCCCGGTCGGTCGAGCGGCCGAGCAGCACGTCGACCAGCAGCAGGAACCGCTGCGGGATCTTGGAGATCGGGGTCGCCGTGATGACCAGCAGGCCGAAGACGAACAGCAGCACCAGCAGCGGCGCCGCGACCCAGACCGTGACCGCGCGCTCGAGCAGCGCGCCCACGCCGTAGCCGAGCAGGCCACCGGCCCGGTCGATGCCGACGTCGTCGCGCGGGTGCTGGGCCAGGTGGAGCAGGGCCGCGGTCGAGACGACCAGGGCACTCCAGCCGACCACGCTGCGGCCGCGGTGCTCCGGGTCGGCCGGCTTGCGCATGAGCCGCACCGCGCCGTAGAGCAGCAGCAGCGGCAGGAGCACGGCCAGGCTGCCGAAGAACAGCCGGGTGGAGTCGGCCAGCCACTTGCCGACCGGCCCGGCGCTGCCCGCCCACACCGCCGCGCCGACCAGGATGGCCAGGGCCAGCGTGAGCAGCCCGGCGCCGTCGCGGCGATGCTCGGGGTCGATCTCCTTGGCCGTGGCGGCCTGCCGGCCGACGCCGCGGGCGGCCCAGCCGACGCTGTGGGCCAGGCCCATCCAGATCGCGCCGAGGCCGCGGCCGACGCCGCTGGCCAGAGCCGCGCTCACGCTCGGGCGGCCGACGGTGGTACGGCGGCGCTGTTGCGGACGTCTTGCGTTGGTTGTCTTTTTTGTCGGCTTCGCCGCAGGCTTGCGAGCCGGTTGACGGGCACGACTGGTCGCGGCGCCGCGCGACGTGGACGAGGCGCGGCTCCGGCTCGCCGGAGATGTTCGGCCCGCCATATCCATCACCGTAGTGCCGCGGGTCTCGTTGACCGGGGAGGCGCACCGGGGCCGATATTAGGATCGTCGGGTGCAGCCCCTGACCCAGACAATGATCACCGACGCGCTGACCGCCCGCGGCTTCCGTTACTTCGTCGACGAGGACGGTGACGTCGCCGGCAACTTCCAGGGCAACCTGATCTACTTCTTCCGGCTCGGCGCCCAGCGCGAGATGCTCCAGATCCGGGCGATGGTGCAGCACGTCTTCGGCATCGACGACGTGCGCCGGCTCTACGAGTTCTGCAACGCGTGGAACCACGACCAGCTGTGGCCGAAGGCGTACGTGCACGTCAACGACGACGGGACGGCCAGCGTGATCGGCGAGGTCATTGCCGACTGGGAGCACGGCGTCACCGCGGAACAGCTCGATCAGGTCGTGATCTGCGGGGTGGCGACGGGCTGTCAGCTCGCCGACGCCGTCGCCGCACTACGAGAAGACCGGCCCACGAGCTGAGCACGACCAGGGCGGCGACGATCTGGGCCGCCCGCTCGTGACCACGCGGATAGAAGACGCCGGCCACGTGATTGTCGAGGAAGCCGCCGGTCGGCGGCGGCAGCCCGGCGTGCTCGCGGGCACGGTCCTCGACCCAGGTCAGCGGGCACGGCAGGCTCGCGGCCACCACCAGCACCAGCCAGGCTGCCGCGACGACCTGGACCCAGAGCAGCCGCGGCCACCGCCACGCGGCGAAGCCGCCGAGAATGCCGAGCGCCAGGAACCCGAAGTGGGCGGCGACCGCGGCGAACGCGACGGCTTCGAAAAACACGCTCCTACGGTACGGGCCGGCGTCTCCTGAGGCAGGTCGGGAGGCGCCGGCCCGTGTCCGTTACGGGGTCGTGAACCCCAGGGTGTACGCGCCGTCGCCGGACCTGGCGACCACGACGTACCGATAGATGCCCGACCGGGCCGTCACCGCAAGCGACTTGTCGCCGTCACCGGTCGCCTTGGCGACGGTGTGGAAGCTGTTGCCGCCCAGCTTCTGCAGCAAGAGGTCGAAGTCGGCCCCGTCGGGAGCGTCCAGGCAGGCGGTCTGCTTGCCGGCGTTGGCGCGGAACGCGTTGCCGTCGGGCTGCGCCTGAGCGTGACCCTTGCGCAGCGAGCCGTTCCGCTGCACGGCCTGATCGTCACACGAGGCGGCCGGCCCGTTGTCGGTCGGCTCGGCGGTCGGCGCCGCACTGGTCGGCTCGGTCGCCGGCGCGCTGGTCGGCTCGGTCGCCGGGGCGCTGGTCGGCTGGCTCGCCCCGCCGTTGTCGCCGCCAGTGGTCAACAGGGTCAGGTTGTTGATCGCCAGGATCTCGTTGACCGGCTGGAAGAACGTCTCGCCGCCGCTCGTGCAGTCGCCGGACCCGCCCGAGGTCACGCCCTGGGCCTGGTCGCCGGAGAGCCACGGGCCGCCGGAGTCACCGGCCTCGGCGCAGACGTTGGTGCGGGTCAGACCGGTGACCGCGCCCTCCGGATAGACCACGGTCTGGTTCGTGGCCTCGATCGTGCCGCAGTGGGTGCCGGTGGTCGAACCGGAACGGCACACCGCCGCGCCGACCGGCGCCTCGGTGCTGCCCGCGACCGGGAGCAGGTTGCCCTGGAAGTCGTTGACGAACGGCTGCGGGGTCTGCCCGCCGGTCACCGACACGAAACCCTCGTCGTTGTCACCCGGGAAGACCGACGCCTTGACCTCGCCCATCGCCGCCTGGGCCTGGTCGAACGTCTTGTCACCCGGGCTGCCGCAGTGACCGGCGGTCACGAAGCCACCCTCGACCGAGAACCCGATCGAACAGCGGGCGGTGCCGCCGTCGAGCGAGATGAAGTACGGGTCGGCCCCGTGCAGGTCGGCCAGCGTTTTCGGCGCCGCGCTGCTGGTCACCACGTTGACGTCGTCGCTCTTGACCCCGGCGTTCTGGGCCCACGACCTCGCCTTCGCGGCCGCGTCCGGCTTGGCCACCACGACCAGCTTGTTGGTCGTCACGTCGACATACCAGCCGCTGAGGTCCTTGGCTCCGGACTTCGCCGCGTCGAGCTTCGCCTTGGCCGCGTCGAGCGTCTGCTCGCTGTGCTTCACCAGCACCGGCACCGCGCCGGCCGCCTTGGCCACCTTCGCCGCGCCGGCGTCGGTGACCGCGACCTTGAGCGTGGTGCCGTCCGGCGCCAGCCAGGAGCCCCCGAAGGCGCTGCCGGTCTCGGCCGAGAGCTTCGCCGAGACCCCGCTCGCCCACTTGGCCCGCTTCAGGCGGGCAGCCGCCTGATCGGCGTTGAGGCCCAGGTCACGCTGCATCGCCGCGAGAATCTGCGGGGACACGCCACCACTGCCGGCCGGCGCCTTGGCGGCCTGCGGAGTAGTGCCGGCCATCGACGGCAGGGTGAAGGCCACTGCCGCTCCGGCCGCCGCCACGACCGCGGCCGCCACCGCGATCTTCCGGCGTTGCGCCACGGTGGTCCGTTGGCGTCGCGCCATGGCGGTCCGTCTGCGTTGCATCGTCGAGTACTCCCCTCGCCACGGGTGCCGTGGGGGCGGCACCGGTGACCAGAGGTACGGACGAGGCTCGCGAATGGATTAACTGAGCCCCTTTTGGGACCGATCAGACTTCGACGACCGTCGGCACGATCATCGGGCGTCGTCGATAGGCGTCGTTGACCCAGCGGCCGACCGTACGGCGTACGACCTGCTGCAACTGGTGGGTGTCGGTGATGCCCTCCTCGGCCGACCGGTGCAGGGCCGCGGTCAGCAGAGGGATGACCGGACTGAACGCCTCCGGGTCCTCCGAGAAGCCCTTGGCCGACACGCTCGGCTCGCCGACCACCTTGCCGGTCACCGAGTCGATCACCACCGTGGCCGAGATGAACCCACCGTCGCCGAGGATGCGCCGCTCGGTCAGCAACGACTCGCTGACGTCGCCGACCGCGAGACCGTCGACGTAGACGTACCGATTCGGGACCCGGCCGACGTGCCGGGCGTGACCCTCGACCAGGTCGACGACGTCACCGTCCTCGCAGAGCACCACCCGGTCGGGCGCGACACCCGACTCGATGCCCAGCTGGGCATGCGCCCGCAGGTGCCGCCACTCGCCGTGCACCGGCATCAGGTTGCTCGGCCGCACCACGTTGAGCAGGAACAGCAGCTCGCCGGCCGGGGCGTGGCCGGAGACGTGCACCTTGGCCGTCTCCTTGTGCACCACGGTGGCACCGGCCCGGGACAGCTGGTTGATCACCCGGTAGACCGAGGTCTCGTTGCCGGGCACCAGCGAGCTGGCCAGCACCACGGTGTCGCCCGAGGTGATCGTGATGTGCCGGTGGTCGCCGGTCGACATCCGGCCGAGCGCGCTCATCGGCTCGCCCTGCGAACCGGTCGACATGAAGACGATCTCGTCGGGCGGCAGGTGGGTGGCCTCGTCGAGGCCGACCAGCAGGCCGTCCGGCACGTGCAGCAGGCCGAGGTCGCGGGCGATCCCCATGTTGCGGACCATCGAGCGGCCGATCAGCGCGACCTTGCGCTCGTATTCCCAGGCCGCGTCGAAGACCTGCTGGACCCGGTGCACGTGGGAGGCGAAGCTGGCCACGATGATGCGGCCGGGGGCCTTGCCGAAGATCGAGCTGAGCACCGGGCCGATGTCACGCTCGGGCGAGACGAAGCCCGGCACCTCGGCGTTGGTCGAGTCGGAGAGCAGCAGGTCGACGCCCTCGGCGCCGAGCCGGGCGAAGCCGGCCAGGTCGGTGATCCGCCCGTCCAGAGGCACCTGGTCCATCTTGAAGTCGCCGGTGTGCAGCACCAGACCGGCCGGGGTGCGCACGGCGACCGCCAGCGCGTCCGGGATCGAGTGGTTGACCGCGAAGAACTCGCACTCGAACGGGCCGAGCCGCTCGGTCTGCCCCTCCTTCACGGTCAACGTGTACGGGTCGAGCCGGCGCTCGGCCAGCTTGGCCTCGACCAGGGCAAGAGTGAACTCGGACCCGACCAACGGGATGTCGGCCTTGTGGGCGAGCAGGTAGGGCACCGCGCCGATGTGGTCCTCGTGGCCGTGCGTGAGCACGATCGCCTGGACGTCGTCGAGCCGGGCGAGGATGGGGCTGAAGTCGGGCAGGATCAGGTCGACGCCGGGCTGCTCCACGTCGGGGAAGAGCACCCCGCAGTCGATCACCAACAGCTTGCCGTCGAACTCCAGAACTGTCATGTTTCGGCCGATCGCCCCGAGGCCGCCCATCGGGATGACGCGCAGGGCGCCTTCGGGCAGCGGCGGGGGCGGATCGAGCTCGACGTGCGCTTGACTCATTCGCGTCTTTCTGTCTGTCTGCGGCCGGAGCGCCGGCCCTGTCTCAGGCCGGGGGCCCGGCCCGTACGTCTGTCAAAGGGTGAGGCCGGCCGCCGATGCGTCCAGCCTCAACTGGCTCAGTTCTTGGTCGCTCGCGTCGACCAGCGGCGACCGGACCGGGCCGGCGGGCAGGCCACGAGCGCGCAGCCCGGCCTTGACCAGCATGGTCCCCGGGACCCGGAAGATGCCGGTGAACAGTGGCATCGCCCGGCGATGCGAGGCCAGGGCGGCAGCGGTGTCGCCCCGCTCGTACGCCTCGATCATCTCCTTGGCGATCGGCCCGGTGAAGTGCGTCGAGGTGCCGACCAGCCCGACGCCGCCGATCGACAGCAGGGGCAGGGTCGCGGCGTCGTCGCCCGAGTAGTAGGCCAGGCCGGTGCGGGCGAGCACCCACGAGCTGGCGGTGAGGTCACCCTTGGCGTCCTTCACCCCGACGATGCGGTCGTGCTCGGCCAGCCGGCACATCGTCTCGGTGGCGATCGCCACACCGGCCCGATGCGGGATGTCGTAAACCACGATCGGCAGCCCGACCACGTCGGCGACGGCCCGGAAGTGCCGCTCGACACCGGCCTGCGGGGGCTTGTTGTAGTAAGGCGTCACGACGAGCAGACCGTGGGCGCCGGCCTTCTCCGCGGCGTGCGCGAGCTCGATCGTGTGGGCGGTGTTGTTGGTCCCGACGCCGGCCACGACCTGGGCCCGGTCGCCGACCGCCTCCACCACGGCCCGCAGCAACCGGTCCTTTTCCGCGTCGGTGGTGGTCGGGGACTCACCGGTGGTCCCGCTGATCACCAGGGCGTCGTTGCGCTGCTCGTCGACCAGGTAGGAGGCCAGTTTCGCCGCGCCCTCGACATCGAGGGAGCCGTCCGGGGCGAACGGGGTGACCATAGCGGTCAGCAGCCGGCCGAAGGGTCGCGGGTCGTGCGTCATACCTGACAACCTAGCGGACGCCAACCCTAGACGTAGAAAGCGGTGAACGGGGCCCAGGGGAGGTTACGCAGGACACTCCAGACGCCCCAGACAATCATGAAGCCGACCATCACCCGCGGGCTGATGGTGAGCTGGGGCAGCTTCCAGTTGAACATCCGGCGGCCGGCCCAGGCCACGTACATGTAAAGAAGGAACGGCACCGCGAAGGTGAAGATCGCGTGGTGCCGGGCGGCGGCCGGGATGTTGCCGTGCAGCAGGTACCACGCCGCGCGGGTGCCGCCGCAGCCCGGGCAGTTGAAGCCGGTGGTGAGCTTGAGCAGACAGGTCGGGGCGGCCCCGGCGTCGGCCCGCTCGGGGTGGCTGAGCAGCGTGTAGCCGACCGCGCCGCCCATGCAGGCGAGCATCGCGACCGGGGCGACCCAGAGCGGCGAGCGGTGCCAGAGGCGCTGGACGAACCGGGTGAGACGGTCCTGCCGCGGCTGCTGAGCGACCCAGTAGGCGATCCACTCCGGCGGCACCGGCGGACCCTGCACCGGCTGGGTGGCCAACTCGGGCGGGAGAGAGCCCGGCGAGACGGCAAGCCCGTCCGCCGAAGTCGCGCTGCTCATGGCCGCCACGCTACACCGGCCGGTCGATCGCTTCCGCCGCCGAATCGGCGGTGGCCGCCCGCGAATCGGCGATCAAGAACGGCCGCCCGCGAATCGGCGATCAAGGGCAGCAGCCGGTGAACCGGCGGTCAAGAACGGCCGCCCGCGAATCGGCGATCAAGAACGGCAGCCGGCGAATCGGCGGTCAAGG
>DASWRZ010000489.1:0-62690 GCA_036402935.1 Actinoplanes sp. | reverse complement strand
TGGAACGACCCGGTGGCGGTGGCCTGCGGGCTGCTCGGTGCGGCCCTGGTCACCGGTAACACGGTGGTACACAAGCCGAGCGAGCGGACGCCCGCGACCGGCTGGCGGCTGGTCCAGCTGCTCGCACCGCACTTCCCGGACGGCGTGCTCAACCTGGTCAACGGTGACGGCTCGGTCGGCGCCGCGCTGGCCGCTTCGCCGGTCGACGTGGTGGCCCAGGTGGGTTCGACCGCGACCGGCCGCTCGATCGCCGCCGCGTGCGCCCGCACCGGCGCGAAAGCGTTGCTGGAGAACGGCGGCTGCGACCCGCTCATCGTCGACGCCGGCGTCGACCCGGCCTGGGCGGCTTCACAGGCCGCCCTGGGCGCCTTCGCCAACTCGGGTCAGATCTGCGTCTCGGTCGAGCGCATCTACGTGCACCGTACGGTGGCCGAGGCGTTCCTGTCCGCCCTGGCCACCGAGGCTTCGAACTGGGCGCAACGCATCGGCCCGCTCGTCGACCGCCGGCTGCGGGACGCCGTCGACGACCAGGTGCGTCGCGCCCTCAAGGAGGGCGCGACGGCGATCTGCGGCGGCGCCGTCCCACCGGGCCCCGGTGCGTTCTATCCGCCGACCGTGCTCGCGGGCTGCACCGACACGATGGCCGTCATGCGCGAGGAGACCTTCGGCCCGGTCGCCCCGGTCATGACGATCGACTCCTTCGAGGAGGCGCTGCTCCGGGCCGCCGACTCCCCCTACGGCCTCGCCGCCGGCGTCCTCACCCGCTCGATGAGCCACGCCCAGCAGGCCTGGCGCGACCTCCCGGTCGGCACGGTCAAAATCAACGCGGTCTTCGGCGGGGCTCCGGGCGGTGCCGCGCATCCCCGGCGCGGGAGCGGCCAGGGTTTCGGGTACGGCCCGGAGCTGCTCGACGAAATGACCGCGACCAAGGCCGTGCACCTGCAGGCCCCGCCCTCAGGCTGGTAGGTCGAACTCCCCGCGCTTGCGGCGCATAGACCTCCGTGTGAACCTTTGAGGCGGAACTCCCGCGCCTCGTCGGCGGCTGGATACGCAGGCGGGGCGCGGCGGACAACGCCGCGCTTCGCGGCGCCGATCTGGTGTGGATGATCGCGAAGGAGCCCGCGGGACCGAGCTGGTCGGCGTTCTCGAGATCCGCGCTGCTCAGGAGCGAGAGTGCGGCGCCCGGGCATTCTTGACCTTGCGGTCGTCGCGGAGCTCCAGATAGGGCTCCTGGGCCGGGTCCTGGCCGGCCGCGATCGCCCGGCCCCGCTCCAGCTCGGCGTCGAGTTCGGCGCCCAGGAGGATGGCGATGTTCGAGATCCACAGCCAGACCAGGAACGCGATGACGCCGCCGAGCGTGCCGTAGGTCTTGTTGTAGTTCGCGAAGTTGGCCAGGTAGATCGCGAACGCCACCGACGCGATCACCCAGAGGAACACGGCGAAGAGGCCGCCCGGGCTGACCCATCGGAAGCCGCCGGTCTTCGCGTTGGGTGACGCCCAGTAGAGGATCGCGAAGGCCAGGCTGATCAGGACCACCAGCACCGGCCACTTCACGATGTCCCAGGTCGTGACCGCCGCCGAGCCCAGGCCGACCTTGTCGCCGACCACCTTGGCCAGATCGCCGGTGACCACGACGATCGCCGCCGACAGCACGAGCATGATGCCGACCACCGCGGTCACGCCGACGCGGATGGGCAGGGTCTTCCAGATCGGTCGCCCCTCGGGGACGTCGTAGACCGCGTTGGACGCCCGCATGAACGCGGCGACATAGCCGGAGGCCGACCAGAACGCCAGGACGATGCCGATGATCGCCGCGAGCCCGGCCGATCCGGGCTGTTTGACCTGGTCGAGCACGGTGTCGACGAGCTGGCGCAGCTGGCCGTTCGAGGCCAGCTGGTGGGCCGCGTCCCGCACCGTCTGCTGCCCGTTGTTACCGATCAGGCCGAGAATCGACACGATCACCAGCAGACCCGGGAAGATCGACAGGATGCCGTAGTAGGTGAGCGCGGCCGCCCAGTCGGTCAGGCTGTCGGCCGAGAACTGCTTCATCGTGCGCCGCAGGGCGCCGAACAGCCCGCGGCCGCCCAACCGGGCCGGATTGTCGGGTCCGGCCTCGGGCGTCACCGCGGAGAGCTCGGTCGGCGCGTCGGCCCCGGTGCGGGTGGTCGCGGTCGCCGAGGCGTGGTCGTCTTTCTTGCCGTTGAACATCATCGGAGAGGCTCCTGGGCGGGCGTTGAATAGATGCCTGTAACACCCTGAATGCCCACCGGCCGCGCGGAGATGCATCGCCGCGGGCCGTCGATCGTGCCTTTCCGCGGCGCCGGTCGCTAGCGCAGCTTGCGGAGGGCCTGCTCGACCTCGGCCGGGAGCGAGCGGCGGTTTCGCAGAGCCCACGGCAGGTCCCGGGCCACGTCGAGCAGGGCGGCCGGGTGTCGGCCGAGCGCGTCGGCCAGCGCTCGGGCGACCACGTGCGGCGGACGGCGGAGCAACGCGGTCAGGACCCGGTTGCGGGTCTCGAGGCGGTGGCGGGTCCGCGGGTTGCGGCCGGTCGGTTCCGGGAAGTGCCGCACGAGCAGGGACGGGGCGTAGGACAGCCGCCATCCGGCCGCGGCCAGGTCCATGGCGAGAAGGGCTTCCTCGCCGTACATGAAAAGCCGGGGCCGGAATCCCCCGGCCGCGAGGAAGGCGTCCCGCCGCACCACCACCGAGCAGGCGAGGAAGCCGAGGATCGCCGGCCCGGCGGCGCCCGGCGGCGTGCCGAGCGGGGCGGCGGCCATCTGGGAGGAGACCGGGTCGAGCCGCCCCTCGCGTCCGGCTCGGACCTCGGCCGCCAGCAGCGCGGTGCGGGGATGGGCCCGGAGCATCGCGGCGGCGGCCGCCAGCGCGCCCGGCTCCCAGTACGAGTCGTCGTCGGCGAACGCCACGTACGGGGTCCGGGCCCGCTCCACCCCGATGTTGCGGGCGGCTGCCCCGACATTGGCGTCGAGCCGCACCACGTCGGCGCCCGGCAGGTCAAGAGGCTCGTCGGACCCGTTGTCGACCACGAGCACCGGTGCGTGATGGTGCCGCATCGTCTCGGCCAACCGGTCGGGCCGGTTGTGGGTGGCGACGACGATCGTGACGTCACCGGTCTCGGAGGGGCCGGCGCCGGCCCCCGCGATCTGCGCGGTCGTGGTCAATGACATGGCGCGCCGCATACCCGCACGGCGGCGGTTGAAAACCCGGCGGTCAATGCGGGAGAGGACCGCCGGCCAGGACGATGATGACGCCGAGCACCGCGCCGGACACCAGCGTCAGGACCGGTCCGCGGCGCAGGGCGAGCGTGAGGGCGGCGGCGCCGGCCAACACCGCGTACTGCCAGAGCTGATCGAGGGCAACGGCGAGCGGGACCGTCGAGCCGAGGATCGCGCCGATCGCCCCCGGCGCGGCGCCGTCGAGGAAGGCGCGGACGCGGCGGTCGGCCCGAAGCCGGTCGAAGCGGTGGGCGCCGAGCAGGATGAACGCGAACGAGGGGCTGAACGCGACCGCCGAGGCGAGCAGTCCCCCGCCGAGGCCGGCCGCGGCGTAGCCCACGACGGCGACCGTCTGCACGACCGGGCCGGGGGTGATCTGGCCCAGGGCGACCGCGTTGAGGAACTGCGCGGCGGTCATCCAGTGGTAGTGGCCGACCGCGTCGGCCTGCATGAGCGGGATGATGACGAAGCCGCCGCCGTACGACAGGGCGCCGACCTTGATCGCGACCCAGGCCACGGATCCGCCGGTCCCGGCCGCGGCGAGGAGGGGGAGGCTGCGCAGGCGGGGAACGGCCGGAACACGCTGGGCGACGACCTCGGCGATGCCGCAGGCGATGAGCAGCAGCACCAGCCAGGGGCCGACGGTGGCGGCCGCGATCGCGCCCAGCGCGAGATAGACGACCCAGCGGGTGCGGCTGCTGTGCTCGCCGGCGCGCTTCCAACCGGCGGGCATGAGGCTGACGCCGGCCTGGGCGGCGACCGCGGCGACGGCGGCTCCGGCCCCGGCCCCGGCGGCCTTGACCCACAGTGGCGGGTCGCCCTCGAGGAAGAGCGCCGCCAGGGCGAGGATCACGACGAGGCCGGGGACGATGAACGCCGCCCCGCCGACCAGGGCGCCGGCGCGGCCACGGACCCGCCAGGCGCAGAAGATCGCCAGCTGGGTCGAGGCGGGGCCGGGCAGCAGGTTGCAGGCCGCGATGGCATCCTCGAACTCCCGCGGATCCAGCCACTTGCGGTCGTCGACGCACAGCTTGCGCAGCAACGCGATGTGCGCGGGCGGTCCGCCGAAGCCGATGCAGCCGATCCGGCCCCACTCCCTCAGCACGGCCGAGAGCGGTACCCGGGCCGACCCGGCCTCGCCTGGCTGAGCGCCGGACGGCCGGGTCACGAGGCCGCTCCGCCGGCCCGCGCGGACGAACCGGGCCGCGCAGACGACGCGGGCCCAGGCGACTCGGCCGGTCCAGGGGAGGTGTGGAGCAGGAAGCCGATCCGCTCGGTGAGGTTGTCGGCGAGATGCTCGAAGGCGGCCGGACCGGCCGGGTCGGCGGACGGATCCGCGAGGCTCCAGTGCACCGGCCGGGGATGGCCCGGAAATTCGGGGCAGACCTCCTTGACCTTGTCACAGAGCGTGATCACGTAGTCGAACCACTCGCCGGCGAACTCGTCCAGATGCTTCGGGCGCGCCGCGCTGAGGTCGATGCCCCGGGCGGCCATCACGGCGACGGCGTGCGGGTGGATCGGCTTGGGCCGGCTTCCCGCGCTGAAAACCTCGCCTCCCGTGCACTGTCGCAGCAGGGCCTCGGCCATCTGCGAGCGCGCGCTGTTGCCCGTGCACAGGAACAGCACCCGGGCCGTGAACTGGGAGGCGGGCCCGGGCGGACCGAGCCGGAGGGCCGGGTGCAGCGACCCACCGGCACCGGCGAGCAGCTGCGAACAGCGGGCGAGATCGATCGAGTAGTAGGTTTCGCGGCCGTCGGCACTGCTGCGCCGCGCGATCACCAGCGACGCCTTGCGCAGCCGGCCGAGATGGTAGGAGACCAGGTTCTGTGGCCGGCCGAGCAGCGCGGTCAGCTCGCGCACGGCCAGATCGGTGCGGGCCAGCTCGGTCAGCAGCCGCCACCGCAGCGGGTGCCCGGCCACGGTCAGGAACGTCGGCGCGGCCACGCCCCGGAGATTACATCAAACTGATTTGATGCAATAGCCTCACGGCTGGGCGACCTCGACCATCCCGTCGCGCACCCGGGCCCGCACCGCGGGCTGGTCGCTGGCCGCCGGGCCGTGCACGACCTTGCCGTCGGCGAGGCGGAAGACGCTGCCGTGCCAGGGACAGGTCACGCAGGCGCCGGCGCCCGAGCCGGTCACCTCACCCTCACCGAGCGGGCCGGTCTCGTGGCCACATCGCTCGATCAGGGCCGACACCTGGTCACCGCGGCGATAGACCAGCAACGGCACGTCGGCGACCGTCCGCACGACCGGGCGGCCGTCGGGCAGGTCGGCCAGGGAGCACAGCGGGGTCCAGTCCTCGGGGATCCGTACGATCTCCGGTGCGGCCTGGTTGACACCGGCGCTCTGGGCGTACGAAAGATGGCCGCCCAGATAGGCACCCAGCCCGGCCACCGACAGGCCGGCGAAGCCGAAGGCCTTGCCGCGCGTGGTGCGCCCGCGCAGCCGGGCGACCAGCGAGGCGGCATAGAGGCTGACCGCGACCGTGTTCGCCGCGGCGTGCACCAGGCCGACCCGGCGCCGGTCCTTGGTCATCTGCGACCAGTCGAGCAGCCCGGCGGCGACCGCCGGGCTGACCGCGGCGGTGCCGGCCGCGATGAGTACGGTCGACGCACGCCGCTTGCCCGGCAGCAGGTCGAGGATCGCCGCCGAGAGGAACGAGCCGACCGGCAGCTGTACCAGCACGGGATGCAGCGGATGCCCGAGCCAGGTGCCGTGCAGCAGGTCGCGCAGCAGCTGCGGTTTGGCGACCTTGTTGACGGCGGCCTGCAGCTTGTCGCTGACCGGATCGAGGGAACGCGCTTCTTCCAGCCGGGTCATCATCCGCATCAACCAGGCATGCCCGCGGGCTGGACCGCCAAACGTCGGACGAGCGCCACCCGGTAACCGCGGAACCAGGCCAGGGCGACCGTGGCCGCCACGGCCACCGCCGTGGTGACGACGCCGGCCAGCAGCAGTGTTCCGCGCGGGCCGGCCGTGTCGCAGAGCCATCCGACGGCCGGTGCCCCGACAATCCCCGACAAAGAAGACACGATGCCCACCGTGGCCAGCACTCGCCCGCGCATGTCCTCCCGCGTGTCCAGCTGGATCCGCGTCGAGACCACGGTGTCGAAGATCACCGCGCCGGCCGCGATCGGCAGCAGCATCGCGGCGAAGCCGAACAGGTTCGGCGCCAGCCCCGAGCAGAACTGCAGCACGCTGATCGCCACCCCGGTCGCCAGCAGCACCCGCAGGGTCGAGCGCCCGCTGCCGGCCAGCAGCAGCCCGCCGGCCACCGCACCGACGGCGAACACGGTCGAGAGCAGGCCGTACGAACCGGACGACCCGTGCAGCGGCCCGGCCGCCATCGCCGCCATCGTGACCTGGTAGTTGCGGCCCAGCGAGCCGAGCACGAACGAGAGCGCCAGCACGATCAGCACCACCGGGTTCCCGGCGAGGTAGCGCAGACCCGCCCGTACGCCCCCGTCCGCCGCCGCGGCGCGCGGCAGGACCCGCAGGTCGCCCGTGCGCATTGCGGCCAGCGCGCCGATCACGCCGAGGTAGGAGACCGCGTTGATCCCGAACAACACGGCCGGCCCCGTAACGCCGACCAGCACGCCGCCGAGCGCCATCCCGCCGATCCGCCCGGCCGAGCTGAGCACCGAGCCGAGCGCGAGGGCAGAACCGAGCGCCTCCTTCGGCACCAGCGCCGACCCGAACCGGCCCAGCACCGGTCCCTCGAACGCACTGATCACACCCGAGGCGAGCGCGGTCGCGAAGATCAGAACATGGCCGGTGTGCAGCACCAACGTCAGGGCGAACAGGGCCCGCAGCGCCTGGCAGGCGATCAGCAGCGGGCGGGCCGGCAGGCGGTCGGCCAGTGCGCCGCCCCAGCTGCCCAGCACCAGCACCGGCAACGACTGCAACATGACCACGACCCCCATCGTCGCGGCCGAGCCGGTCTGGGCCAGGATCAGCCAATTCAGCCCGAGCACCTGCATCCACGTGCCCGCGGTCGACACGAGGTCGGCGGCGGCCCAGAGCCGGTAGTTGCGCTCACGCAGCGGCACGAACATGCTTTCGACGACCCCCAGACGAATGGGCGCCGCTTCCCGGCGCCTTCCGTTTGTTCGGGCACCGTCCGGGCGATGCTTCGGGCCGACGCGACGACACAACCCGGTTGCACCGGTCACGCTCCCTTTCCGTACGCCGTGAGCGCGGATTTGTTTGGAGGGCCGCGGGGGCGGGAAGGGGATCCCGACGAAGCCGTCGAGGGGTCGAGGGGTCGAGGGGGAGTCATGACTGTTCGGGCGCTGGAAGACCTGGACGCCGCGGCGCTGACCTACGCCGAGCGGTCCGCGGCCGCGAACGCCGATCTCGACCAGGAGCGGGAACGGTTCACGCGGGAATGCCTGCCGCTCGCCTACCGGCTGGCCTGCCGTTTCCGCGGGCGGGGCGAGCCGCTCGAGGACCTCGAGCAGGTGGCCCGGCTCGGCCTGGTCAAGGCGGTCGACCGGTACGACCCGGAGCGGGGCTCGTTCACGGCGTACGCGGTCAGTACGATCTCAGGTGAGCTCAAGCGTCACTTCCGGGACGCCGCCTGGTCGGTGCACGTGCCCCGGCCGATCCGGGAGCTGCTGCTCGAGGCCCGCCAGACCCGCACCCGAATGACCGCCGAGCTCGCCCGCACCCCGACCGTCGCCGAGGTCGCCGAGCGGCTCGGCGTGCCCGAGGCCGACGTGGCCGAGGCGTTCGTGGCCAACGGCGGCTACTCCCCCGGCTCGCTCGACGCCTCACCGATCTCCGACGACTCCGCCGCGCCCACGCTGGGTGACCTGCTCGGCACCGCCGACCCCGAGCTGGAAGGCATCGACGACCGGATCACGGTGTCCGGCCTGCTGATGCGGCTGCCGGCCCGCGAACGGCGGATGCTCGCGATGCGTTTCTACGGCAATCGCACCCAGGTCGAGATCGCGGCCGAGCTGGGCGTCTCCCAGATGCACGTGTCGCGCCTGCTCAGCCACGCGCTGGCCTGGCTGCGTCAGGCGATGCTCAGCGACACGCCGCCGGCTTGGACCGGACGCGGCACCGACCTGTCGGGCCCGGACATGCGGCTGAGCGTGGACCGCGCCGACGGCGTGGTGACCGTGCGGGTGTGCGGTGAGGTCGACCGGGAATCCGTCGCGCGACTGCGCTTGTGTCTGCGGCACGCGGTCGCCACCGCCGGCGGCGACCGCCTGGTCGTCGACCTCTCCGAGATGCCGCTGATCGACGCCGCCGGCGTGGCGACCCTGGTCGACTGCGCGTCGGCCGCGTCGGTCGCCGCGGTGCCCCTGGCCCTCACCGGGGCCGGGACGGCCGTGCGCCCGATCCTCAAGCTCTCGGGTCTGGCGGCCCTGCTGAACGGCTGAGGGACGCCCAGACGACCTTGCCGCCGTCGACCGGGAGCCAGCCCCAGCTGTGCGCCATCGCCTCGACCAGCATCAGCCCCCGGCCACCGGTCAGTCCGGGGGTGGCCCGCCGCGGCCCGTCGGTCGAACCGTCGCGCACCGCGATCGTCACGAACCGGGGGACGAGCGAGACGCGCAGAGTCGCCATCGTGCTGGCGTGTTCGACCACGTTGGTGACCAGCTCGCTCGCGATGACGCTGGCGGCACCGACCAGTCCGGGCAGATCCCAGCGCACGCAGGCCTCGGTCGCGACGTTGCGAGCGTGCCGGGCCGCCCCGGCGATCGGGAGCAGATCGTCGATGAGCGACGGCATGCTTCGGCCGGCGGCGCCCACCATCTCGGCCGCGAGTGACACGGTGTCCGCCGTCGGGAGGCGACGTTGAGCGCCGTTGGACAGCATCCTTCGGACCCGAGCAGTGGCTGCGCAGTAGAGCACCGGGATGCCCGGCCAGTGGGCGGCCTGGCGGCTTACCGCGGTGAAGACGGCGAGTGCCAGTGGCTCCTCGACCGACAGACCGGCAAGATCAATGAACAGGGCTTCCGGCTGCTCGGCGAGACACTTGAACAGCTGCGTGCGCACCTGTGCCACGTCGGCCAGCCCGAGTCGGCCGGTCAGGGTCGCGATCAGCCCGGCGCTGTCCCCGGTGAGCGCGCATTCAATCGCCATCGTGACCCTCCCAGAACCGACTCGACTACCCGGTGTCCCGGGACTCAAACGCCGTTACTCGTCGGCCTCCATCACAATGATGGCACCCTCCGAGCCGGCACCCTGATCACGCCCGCTCAGCGGGGTGCAGATCACGTGTACCCGCACCGGCCGCCCGCGCCGGTTGACGGCCTCGACCTCGGCCTCGCCGGCATCCGCGTTCAGCGCACCCCGCAACAACGGTCGCAGCAGCTCGAGCGGCAGGCCGATGTCGAGGTTGAGGAAGTGCTGCCCGGTGACCTCCGCGGTGCGCAGGCCCCAGAGGTCCTCGGCCCGGCGGTTCCACATTTTGACCCGCAATTCACGGTCGACCACGGCAACGCCGGCCTGGAGGCTGGTCAGCACCGCCTCGAGGAAGGCGTTCGCGTCGTCCAGCCGGCCGGTGCTGATCCGCAGCTGGTCGTTGATGCTCTGGAGCTCGTCGTTGGTGGACTGGAGCTCCTCGTTCATCGTCTCCAGCTCCTCGTTGGTCGACTGGAGCTCCTCGTTGGTCGTCTCCAGCTCCTCGACCGTCGACTGGAGCTCCTCGTTGGTCGTCTCCAGCTCCTCGTTGGTCGACTGCAGCTCCTCGTAGGCCGCCTCGAGCTGCTGGTTGGCGTGCTCCAGGTCGTCCTGCAGACGCCGGGCCTCGCTGACGTCGTGAAAGATCAGGTTGACCCCGAGCAGACTTCCCTCGGCATCGGTCAAGGGGCTGACCTGGATCTCCAGATGGGTGATCTCGCCCCCGCCCCGCGCCACCTCGACGTCGGAGACCCGCAGAGTACGCCGCTCGACCTGGGCCCGCTCGATGAAGCGACGCAGCTCGACCGGGCGGTAGGACAGGTCGAGGTCACGAAACGGCCGGCCGATGTCGCGTGAGGAGACGCCGAACTGCTTCTCCAGCTGCCGGTTGGTGATCGCGACCAGGTCGTCCGAGGTGAGCACGAGCTGGGCCAGCGGGCTGGCCGCGATGGCCTCGCTGCGCAGCTGGTCGAGGCCGGTCACCGCGACGGCGGCCGGCCGCGGCAGCTCGGCCGGCAGGCCGCCCGGGGCCTGGGCGGCGCGGGGCGCCCGGCGGAAGACACGCCGCTTGAGGTCGATCGGTGTGAACAGGTTGCCGTGGCTGAGCAGCATCTCGGCCTTGCCGAGGAACAGCACACCGCCGTCGGCGAGCGCGAAGTGCAACCGGCCCAGGATCTTGGACTGGGTCTCGGCGTTGAAATACATCAAGGTGTTGCGGCAGGTCAACAGGTCTATGCGGGATATCGGGGCGTCCTGCACCAGATCGTTGCGGCCGAAGATCACGGAGCGGCGGAGATCCTTGCGGAAGCTGAAACGGTTGCCGACCGACTCGAAGTAGCGCTCCCGCAGCTCCGGCGGCACCGCCTCCATCTCGCGGTCGCCGTACGTCGCCTGGCGCGCCTCATTGAGCTGCTCCTCGTCCACATCGGTGGCATAGATCTTGACCCGTTCCCGGAAAACGTCCGGCCCGAGCTCCTCGGCCAGCACCATGGCCAGCGTGTACGCCTCCTCACCGGACGCGCATCCGGCCGACCAGATCCGGATCACCGAGTCGGGCGGCCGCGCCGCGAGCAACGGCTGCAGCACTTCGGCCCGCAGGTAGTCCCACGCGTCGATGTCCCGGAAGAAGCCGGTCACGTTGATCAGGACGGTGTTGAACAGCGCGGTGAACTCGTCCGGGTGGACCTGGAGGAAATCCAGATAGTCCTGGTAGTCGACGGCCTCAACCTGAGTCATCCGGCGACCGACCCGGCGCATCAGGCTCGATCTCTTGTAGCCGGTGAAGTCGAACCCGCGAGACTCCTTCAGGTAGACGAGCAGGGCTTCGAAGTGCGGATCGATCGGTTCCATCGGGCCATCCCGGAGGTGCGCGGAGTCTGCCCGGCGACGCTACCGCACTCCGGATGCCGACTCATCGGACGTGGCCGAGCCCAGCCGATCGATAAGTCGCCGGATGGTCTCACCGGCAGCGGCGGTATCGGCCGCCATCTCGCGGAACCGCTCGGCGTAGCGGGCGTTCCCGCTGTCGGCCATCCGCCGGCTCAGCGCCGACTTCTCCTCCAGGGCCCGCAGTGCCATCCACAGCGCGCCTTCCAGAGCGATCGCCTGCTCGTCGAGGAGGGTCTCGGCCGACCAGGCGTGCCCGATCCGGCAGCGGAAACGCGGCAGCGGCTCGTCGGCGTACTGGAAGAGTGCGCCGCCACAAGAGGGGCAGCCGTATCCGGCCGGCGGCACCGGCAGCTCGTCCGAGGTGAGCGAGGCAAGGTCAGACATCCGGACTTCGGCGTCGAGCAGGTCGTCGCCGACGACCGGCGCCACCTCGGGCAGATCCATGGCAGTGATCTCCGCGATCAGGGCACCCAGCTTGGCGGCCGGCGCCACGTGCTCGGTCGGTACCGCATCGAGCGCGGCCCGGGGCATCCAGGGATAGAGAGCGTCGTCCGGGTCCTGCACCATCGCGATCCCGCCGTGGGCCGCGACCGCGGTCAGCCCGGCGGCGCCGTCGTCCCGCGCCCCGGAGAGCACGACGCCGATCGCCCGCCGGCCGAAGGCCCGGGCAACCGACCGGAAGAGCGGATCGACCGCCGGACGGTGACCGTTCTCGGCCGGCCCTCGGCTGAGCCGGATGTGACCGTCGAGCACGATCAGATGGTGGTCATTGGGTGCGACATAGATGCGGCCGGGCCGCAGCGGCTCGCCGTCGAGCGCGGTGGCGGCCGGCAGCGGCCCGTTGCGGTCGAGGATCGCCGGCAGCGCGCTCGGCGCGTTCCGGGGCACGTGCAGCACGACCAGGACAACGCCGGGATAGCCGGCCGGCAAACCGGCCACCAGTGCCCGCAGCGCCTCCACACCACCCGCCGAAGCGCCGACCGCCACGATGTCCCGATGTTGTGTCACGCTGCCTCCACCCGCCTCCGAACCTGCCTCCCGAAGGGTCCCTCCCGAAGCGTCCCGCCGTCGAGTACCCCGAGCATCCCACGACCTAACGGCACCGGTCGCCTCGACCCGGCGCGACGGCGCGGTCACTCGGCCTTGGCCGGGTCGCTGATCTCGAAAACCTCGACCAGCCCGGCGATCTGCATCACGCGGTAGACGTTGTGGGTCACCCGGCCGATCACCACGCGCACGCCCGACCGTTCGGCCCGCTCCCGGAAGACGGGCAGCGCGCGAATGCCGGCCGAATCGACGAAAGTCAGTGCCGGCGCCTCCACCCGCAGATCGCGGTCGTCACCGTCGAGCGGGAGGGCGGCCACGGCCCGCTGCAGGCCGGCGACCTCCTCGCTGTCCAGCTCGCCGGAGAGCATGATGCGGACCGCGGCGGGCGGGGGCGGGATCTCCAGCTCGACCGAGAGTCGCGGACCGGTCGATGGATCGAGCGCCGTCTCACCGATTGTCACCGAAACTCCCAACACCGCCCGGCTCACACCGGACCGGCGTCGAGGCGGAGCCGGGCCAGCGCCAGCTGGGACTCGATCCGGGCGATCAGCTCCCGCGCGGTGAACGGCTTGACCACGTAGTCGTGGGCACCCGCGGCCAGTGCCCGCATGGTCGCCTCGGCGCCGGCCGGTGCGGTCAGCAGCATGACCGGTGTGGCGCGCAGCCCCGGGTCGGCGCGGATGTGCCGCAACAACTCCAGGCCGTCCGGCTCCGGCATCATCACATCGCTGATCACCAGGTCGACCGCTTCGTCGCGCTCGGCCAGGATGCGGATCGCCTCGGCGCCGTCGGCCGCCGTCTCCACCTCGTACCGGGCGCCGAGCAACCGGCCCAGATAGCGCCGCATGTCGGCGCTGTCCTCGACCACCAGAATCACCGCCCGGCCGCCGGGCGCCGCCGGGCCCGGCCCGGCGATCTCCGCCGGCCGGGCGGGCAGCACGTCGCCGATGATCCATCGATCGGCCTCGTCGGCGAACGCCCGCCGGTTGCGCGTGGCCGTCCCGTCGCCGGTCTGGCCGGCCGCGCCGGAGTCCGCGAGCTGGGTGTAGGGCACCCAGACGGTGAACGTGGTGCCCTCACCCGGGTTGCTGCGCACGCGGATGCTCCCCCGGTGCTGCCGCACCAGCTGCTGCACCAGCGCCAGCCCGATGCCGGATCCCTCATAGCTGCGCGCCCGGGCGTCCCGAATCCGGTGGAAACGCGTGAACACCCGCGGGATCTCGTCGGGCGGGATGCCGATGCCGGTGTCGGCCACGATCAGCTCGACGTGCTGCGGGCGGCCGGCCAGTCGCACCGAGATGCCGCCGGTGAAGGTGTGTTTGAGAGCGTTCGAGACCAGGTTGAGCACCACGGTCTCCCACATGTCCGGGTCCAGGCACACCGGACGGTCGAGCGCGGGGCAGTCGACGTCCAGCCGGAGCCCGGCCCGCTCGACCGCCGAGCGGAACACCCCGGCGATCTCGGCCGTCCGGTCGGCCAGGTCATCAACCTCGCGCAGGGGCGGCCGGGTCTGGCCGGGCCCCGCCTCGGCCAGGGTGAGCAGGCTGTCGACCAGCCGCAGCAGGCGCAGCGCGTTGCGGTGGGCGAGCCGGGCCGGCTCGGCCGGGGCGCTGTGGCCCAGCTCGTCGATGATCTCCTCGAGCGGAAGCAGGATCTGGGTCAGCGGGGTGCGGAACCGGTGGCTGACGCCGGCCAGAAACGCGGTCCGGCTGCGTTCCAGATCGGCCAGCGCGATGATCCGCTCGCGGGCGTCCCGCCGCCCGCGGGCCGCGGCCAGGCTGGCGCCGATCTGCTGGGCGACCAGGTCGAAGAACCCGCGGTAGTCGGCGTCGAGCCCGCTGTTCGAGCTGACCCCGGCGATCAGCACCGCCGACGGGCCGCCGCCCTCCCCGGCGCCGACGGGCAGGATCAGCGCCGTCTCCGGCGGCTCGGGCCAGGGGCCCGCCGCCAGGCCGGGGAAGCGGGCCTGGAGATCCTCGACGATCCGCGGCTCGCCCCGGTCGAGCGTGGCGTGCACCGGCCAGCGCGCGGCCTGGGCCGCATTGAGCGTCGTGACCAGGGCCGGGCTCGAGCCGGCCAGACCGGTCGTGGCCGAAAGGCCGGCGGCACCGGCCGCATCGACCAGATAGAGCAGTGCGAAGGGCACGTCCCGCGGGCACTGGGCGAGAATCCTGATCGCGTCCGCACACACCTCACTCTGCGTGGTGTTCTCGCCGACCGTCATGGTGGCCAGCCGGTGCAGGACGGCCAGCCGGCGGTCGGCCAGCACGCGGGACGTCGTGTCGAGCGCTGTACCCAGCACGGCGACCGGCCGCCCGTCGTCCAGCACCGGGCTGTAGCAGAAGGTCACGAACGTCTCTTCGGGACGGCCCGTCCGCCGCAGCACGAAAGGCCGGTCGCGGGTCAGCAGTGCCCGGCCGGTCCGGTCGACCTCGCGCAGCATCGGCTCCAGCTCGGCCGCGACCTCGGGCGAGGTCCGGGACATCGGGCGGCCGAGCGCTCCGGGGTGGCCGGCCAGGAGGTCGACGCAGGCGTCGTTGTACAGCTGCAGCCGTTCCGGTCCCCAGAGCAGGTTCATCGGCAGCGCGTGGGTGAGCACCATCGACAGCACCGAGCGCAGCGTCGGCGACCACCCCTCGACCGGGCCCAGCGAGGTGGCATCCCAGTCCTTACCGGCCAGCACCCGCCCGATGTCACCGCCGGCGGCGAACATCGCGTCGACCGCCTGCCGGGCCGGGGTCGGCAGCGGCCGGCCCCGGTCCACGACCTGCTCGAGCACTTCGGCCAGCTCGCCCAGCGGGAGTACCAGGTCGGCGTCGCCGGCGTCCAGCACGGCCCCGCCCATGCCGAAGGCGGTCGCGGTCGCCTCGTTCTGGATCAGCACCGCGCCGCCGGCCAGCTTCACCGCGCGGGCGCCGGCCGCGCCGTCCTGGCCGCCGCCGGTGAGCACCACGGCCAGCAGCCGGCCGCCGACCGAGCCGGCCGCCGACTCGAACAGCCGGTCGACCACCCCCAGCGAGGTGGACCGGAACCGGGTCACAGTGCAGGTGCCGTCCGGTTCGAGGCTGACGAACGAACGGCCCGGGCAGAGGTAGACCCGGCCCGGCCCGGGTGCCACCCCGTCGGCCAGCCACTCGACCGGCATCGGCGAGACCCGGCTGAGCACCTCGTCGAGCCGGCTCACCGTCGGCCCGAGATGGACCGCCACCAGCACCGGCACCGGCAGTGGCGCGGTCAGGCCGCCGAGCAGCGTCTGCAGCGCGTCGCTGCCGCCCGCGGAGGCTCCGATCGCCACGACGTCATATCGCGCCCGGCCTGTCATCACCTCAGTCTGCCCGGTCCGGCTCCTGAACGACCGCCCAGGTGACTACCCCATGGAGTAGGGCCGTGAAGCACGCATGCCCGCTCCACCGCCGGCAGATCACCACGGTTTCAACGAGGGGCGTCCGCCGGCGTGCCGGACCGTGGATGCGGATGCCCCGGTCGCCCTCCGGGCTGCGGCCGGCGGGTCGTCGCCGCGAAGCAGCGCGACCGTCAGGGCGGCCACGAACGAGTCGCCCCCGCCGGTGGTGTCGACAACCGGGCCGTCCTCCACCGGCACGAGCAGGTCGCCGTCTGCCCAGAGGAAGCGGTTGCCCTCCGCGGTCGCCACGACGACCAGCTTCGGTCCGGCTTCCAGCAGCTCACGGGGGTCGGCGCCGAGCAGTTGCGCCTCGTGCTCGTCGGCTCGCAGCACGTCAGCGTATTTGAGCAGGCTCCGGTGCGGCACCCCGTCGAACACGACCAGGCCTCGGGCCTGCCGGGCCGCCACCTCGACCGCTTCCGGCGGCTGCTGGAGCTGCACGACGACCGCGTCGGCCTTGCGCAGGGCCGGCCGGGCGCGATCGACATCCTCCGGGGTCAGGAGCACCGGGCCCGGAAGATCCTGCAGATAACGCCACTGACCGTGCCGGTCGAGCACCTCCACTATCAATCCGCTGAGCGCTCCCTCGCGCCGCACGACGTACGAGACGTCGATGCCGTCCCGGGCCGCCTGGGCCAGCAGCTGGTCCCCGATCACGTCGTCGCCCGCCACCGCGACCAGGCTGACCCGCGCGCCCAGCTGGGCCAGGGCGACCGCCTGATTCGCACCCTTGCCGCCCAGGGTCTCCCGCCGTTCCCGCACGTCGGCCGCGGCACCCGCGGCCGGCATCTCGTCGGCGAGAAGAACCACATCCCGGGCCAGTTGACCGGCCACCACCACGTTCATCGGCTCCGGTTACCCGCACCTGGACGTTTCCAAGCGGCGGTTCCGGGGAACGCGCGGCCCATGACGCGCGAGATGTCACGCCGGCGAGGTGAGTCCGAGCGCCAGCGCTGGGACCGCAACTTCGCCGACCTGTTGCAGGAGTTGCGGGTGGCACAGACCGGCGTACAGATCCTGTTCGCCTTCCTGCTCACTCTGCCCTTCAGCAACGGCTTCCCGAAGACGACCGGGTTTCAGAAGATCATCTACATCGTCGCGCTCATGTGCGCCGCCTTCGCGACGGCAATGATCATTTCGCCGGTGGCCTTCCACCGGGCGCTCTTTCGCCAGGGCCGCAAACCCGAGCTGGTCCGTTTCGCCCACCGCATGGCGACCGCCGGTCTCGGGTTCATGCTGGTCTCGATGGTCGCGAGCATCCTGTTGATCACGGCGTACCTGGTGTCGACCTGGATCGCGGCGATCCTGAGTGCCACGGCCGCCGCGTGGTTCCTCACGTTCTGGGCGATCGTCCCGATCGTCCGGCGCACCTGGATCGACGAGGACGCCGAGGAGGAGGACATCGAGGTGAACTTCGAGGAGGGCGGGCACGCCGCCGCCGTCCGCGACCTTCCTCAATAGGGGTCGCCCGTCCCGGGGAGCCGCCCCCGCACCACCGCCCGGGGCCGGCCGGGCCGATCGGGGCTGCCGTCCAGCGGCGGGCTCGGCGCGGCGGCCCGGTCGGCCATGCCGGCGATCAGCTCCCGCAGCGCCGCGACGGCGTCCCGCCGCGGCTGCCAGCCCAGCTCCTCCCGCGCCCGGGCACACCACATCAGGGGCGCTTTCAGCGCCAGGTGGATCCAGCCGGCGTCGATCGGCTGCAGACGGAGCCACCAGCTCAGTGCGGCGGCGCCGGCCAGTGCCGGGCCGGGCACCGGCACGCGTACGCCGTGAAAGACGCTCGCCGCGAGCCGGGGGTCGAGAACCGGCCCGGCCGCCACGTTGAAGGCCCCCCGCACATCGGCCCGCAGCACCCTGGCGTACGCGTCGGCCACGTCGTCGGCGTGCACGGCCTGCAAGCGCAGCCGCGGGTGGTCGGGCACCACCGGGATGCGCTGATAGCGCAGCAGGCGAGTCGGCAGCAACGGCCCGGCGAAGTAGCGCGCGATCTCGGTGCCGGCCGCCCGCTGGAAGATGAGCCCCGGCCGCAGGCGTACGACCCGCAGCGTCGGGTGGTCCGCCTCCACCTCGTCGAGCATCCGCTCGACCAGCGCCTTGTGCCGGCTGTAGGACGACCGCGGGACTCCGTTGCGCGGGTAGCCCTCGGTCACGAAGGCGTCCTTGGGCCCGGCCGAGTAGACCCCGACCGAGGACGCCTGCACCAGCGCCCCTACCCCGGCCCGCACCGTGGCCCGGGCGACCTCGCGGCTGCCGAGCACGTTGGTGCGCGACAGCCGTCGCGAGTCGTGGCTGGGCTGGATCTGCCAGGCCAGATTGACCACCGCGTCGGCGCCCCGGAAGACCTCGGCCAGCCGGCCGGCCGCGTCCTCCCCGGCCACGTCGACCGAGTGCCACTCGACGTCCCGGAAGACGCCGACCGGGTCCGGAAGCCGCCGCGACACCCCGACCAGCTCGACATCGGGTTCGGACCGCAGGCGGCGCAGCAGCGCGGTTCCGGCGTTACCGGTCGCTCCGACGATCGCTACTCGCATGCTCCCCGGCGTACCCGTAGGCCGGGGATCGAATCACCGGAGTTTCGCGCCGCTGGGTCCTGCGCCGCAAGGCCGCCGATGTGCCGATTGCCGATCTTGACCGCGACTCACGTGGCTGAGCAGCAGCGGGACGCGTCGTGTGCGACGGTGGCCACGCCGTGATTGAGCTTCGTTCCGCGGGGTATCTCCGCGCCCCGTGACAAGAATCGGTGTCGTCGTCATCACCCACGAGCGCCGCGACGAGGCTCTCGAAGCGGCTGCCCGCCTGACTGATCTCCCCGAGCAGCCGCCCGTCGTGCTGGTCGACAACGGATCCACCGACGGCACGGCGGACGCCGTCAAAGCCCGGTTCCCGCAGATCGACGTGCTCGCGCTCGACCACAACGCGGGTGCGGCCGGCCGCAATCGGGGCATCGAGCGGCTGGACACGCCCTACGTAGCCTTCTGCGACGACGACACCTGGTGGGAACCGGGCAGCCTGGCCGCGGCCGCCGAAGCCCTCGACGCCCATCCGCGTCTGGCCGTCGTCAACGCCCGCATCGTGGCCGAGCCGGGCGGTCGCGAGGACCCGATCGTGCCCGAGCTGCGAGACTCCCCCGTCCACGCCCCGGACTGGCTGCCCGGCCCGGCGCTCGGCAGTTTCCTGGCCGGCGCGTCCGTGGTGAGACGGGAAGCCTTCATCCGGGCGGGCGGCTTCAGCGAACGGCTCTGGCTCGGCGGCGAGGAGGAGTTGCTGGCGACCGACCTGCTGAGCGCCGGCTGGGAAATCTGCTATCTGGAGCATTTGACGGTGCATCACGCCGCCTCGCCGCTGAGGGACGCCACCCGGCGGCGCCGCAACGGCCTGCGCAACACGCTCTGGTTCACGTGGCTGCGGCGGCCGATCGGGGCGGCTCTGCGCCGTACGCTCTTCCTGGCCCGGACCGCGCCGCGGGACCGAACGACGTTTCTTGCCTGGTGGGACGCCGTGCGCGGGCTTCCCTGGGTGCTCGCTCACCGACAGGCCCGCCCGAAGCCGGTCGAGCGACGGCTGGCGCCGCTGGACGCCACCCAGCGCGCATCGAAGGCCCGGCGGTACGTCTGACAAGCGGTACGTCTGACAAGCGGTACGTCTGGCGAGCGTTACGTCTGAGGAATAGTCGGCCACACAGCGGGCATGCGGGCGGCATGACCACACCTACCAAGGAATTCGCAGTAGTCACCGGCGCCTCGAGCGGCATCGGGTTCGAGCTTGCGAGGCAGTTCGCCGAGCACGGCTTCGACCTGCTGATCGCCGCCGAGGACGACGGCATCGAGCAGGCCGCCGCCGACCTCCGCCGGGACGGTCAGAACCAGGTCGCCGCGGTCCGGACCGACCTGGCCACCTACGAAGGCGTGGAAGACCTTTACGCCGCGATCCTTCAGTCGGGCCGTGACGTCGACGCTCTGGCCCTGAACGCCGGCCGGGGCATCGGCGGCCGGTTCGCCGACGACACCGATCTGGCCGACGAGCTGAACGTCATCGCGGTCAATGTCACCTCGACCGTGCACCTGGCGAAACGTGTCGTTCCCGGCATGGTCGAGCGCGGCCGCGGACGCGTGCTGTTCACGTCGTCGATCGCGTCCACCATGCCCGGCACCTACCAGGCGGTCTACAACGCCTCGAAGTCCTTCGTGCAGTCGTTCGCCGAGGCGCTGCGGGCCGAGCTGAGCGACTCCGGCGTATCGGTCACGGCCCTGATGCCCGGGCCGACCGACACCAACTTCTTCCATCGGGCCGAGATGGACGACACCAAGGTGGGCGCGGGCAGCAAGGACGATCCCGCCCAGGTCGCGAAGCAGGGCTTCGAGGCGATGATGAACGGCAAGGAGAAGGTCGTCGCGGGCTCCGCCAAGACCAAGGTGCAGGGCGCGATGTCGAAGGTGCTGCCCGACAAGGCCAAGGCGGAGATGCACCGCAAGATGGCCGAGCCGGGAAGCGCCCGGGAGAGCTAGTCCGAACCCACTTTGATTTGGCCAGGCGCTTTACGCAGCGCTCGTCTCGCCGGCGATACTACGGTTGACGTTATATAACGTCGAGCCTACTCTAGCGGCCATGCAGGAGCCGACCTTTCTCATCCTCGCCGCGTTGGCGGCGCAACCGCTGCACGGCTACGGGATCATTCTGTCCGTCACCGCCCTGTCTGAGGGTGAGGTGAGGTTGCGCCCCGGCACCCTGTACGGCGCGCTCGACCGGCTCGCCGACGAGGGCCTGATCGTCGTCGACCGCGAGGAAGCCGTCGGGGGCCGGCTGCGGCGTTACTACCGGCTCAGCGACAGCGGGGCGGCCGCTCTCGCCACCCAGGCCGAGCGGCTGCGGCTGCATGCCGCGGCCGCCGAGACCCAACTTCGACGGCGTCAGGATGCTGGGCGTCCGGGCCTCGCCGGTGGTGCCGCATGACAGCCCAGGACCGTCACGCGAGTCTGCTGCTGGCGTACCCCGTACGGCTGCGCCGCCGGCATGGGGCCGAGCTGATCGCGACGATGCTCGAGATGGCCGGCCCGGACGGACGGCCGACCCGCACCGATCGGTGGCGCCTGGTGCTGGACGGCCTGCGGGAGCGGTTCCGGCTGCCGCCCCGGCGTCCGCTCGCCGTCGTGGCCGCCGTTCTGGCGCTGCTGGTCGGCGGCGCGCTCGGGGCCGCGGCCGGGTCGTGGGCGGGCATGTGGACCTTCGCCGAGGTGCCGGCCCCGGGCCCGATGGCCGACCGGGTGCTCGGCGCCGACAGCGTGCCGGACTCGCTCACCCAGAGCCGGTTCTGGTCGGGCTCCGACCGCCTGCTCAAACCGGGCGTCGACGCCACTGCCGCGGCAGACTCCGCCCGCGCCCGGATGGTCGCCGACGGCTGGACGGCCACCCCGGTCGTCGTCTCGGGCGGCGGCGCGGACGGCCGCTACCGGCGCGCCTCGTTCCAGGCCGGCAACGGCCGAGTGGGGGTCAGGGTGGACTCGTACTACAGCGAGGACCACCAGATCGACCTGGGCGGCTGGTCGTTACGGCCGCCCGCGTACCTTCCGCTGGTTTTCGCCGGGCTGTTGCTGGGCCTGCTCGGCGGCTGGCTGGCCGCGACCGCCCTGGCCTACCGCATCGCCGGTTCCTTCCGGCGCCGGGCGAGCGCGGGCGTCGCTGCGGCCGGGCTCGCGCTGTTGGCCCTCCCCGCCGCGTCGGTGTACGTGTTCCTGGTCGAGACAGTGCCGGACCGCAGCGGCCTCGGTGCCGTCGAGTTCGTGCACCGCGCGCTGGGCAACAGCCCGGCGTACACGTTGAACTGGTGGCAGACACTGGGCCCGAGTTGGCTGACCGCTCCGTATGCCAACAAGGTTCTGCTCCTCGCGGGTCTCGCCGCGGTGGCCGGCGCCGCGATCATCGGCCGCGCCGGCCGGGCGACGCGGGAACCGGCCGACCCGCAAGCCGCTTAGTACAGCCGCCGCAAGTTAGTACAGCCGCCGCAAGGGATCCGGGCGGCTACGGCCGACCGGCCCGCGAAGTTCAGAGAATCGGCTTGCCTCCGGTGACCGGGATGACGGCGCCGGAGACGTAGCTGGCCTCGTCGGAGGCGAGCATGACGTAGACAGGAGCTACTTCCTTGGGCTGGCCCGGCCGGCCCAGCGGGGTGTTCTTGCCGAACTCGGCCACCTGCTCGGGCGGCATCGTGGACGGGATCAGCGGGGTCCAGATCGGGCCGGGCGCCACCGCGTTGGCCCGGATGCCGCGGTCGCCCAGGAGCTGGGCCAGGCCGGCGGTGAAGTTGGCGATCGCGCCCTTGGTGGTGGCGTAGGGCAGCAGGGTGGGCTTGGGCTGGTCGTAGTTGACCGAGCTGGTGTTGATGATCGAGGCGCCCGGCCTCAGGTAGGGCAGGGCGTCCTTCACCAGCCGGAACATGGCCGTGATGTTCAGGTCGAAGGTGTGCCGCCACTCCTCGTCCGGGATCTCCTCGAGGGTCTCGTGGGTCATCTGGAAGGCGGCGTTGTTGACCAGGATCTCCAGGCCGCCCAGCTGCTGAACCGTCTGCTCGATGACGTTGCGGCAGTGGTCGCGGTCGGTGAGGTCGCCGGGGATGAGCAGGGCCTGGCGGCCGGCCTTCTCGACCAGTTCGGCGGTGTCGCGGGCGTCGTCGTGCTCGTTGAGGTAGGCGATGGCGACGTCGGCGCCCTCGCGGGCGAAGGCGATCGCCACCGCACGGCCGATTCCGCTGTCGCCGCCGGTGATGAGGGCTCGTTTGCGGGCCAGCCGGCCGGTGCCGTGGTAGCTGTCCTCGCCGTGGTCGGGTCGCACCCGCATCGCCTCGGTCGTGCCGGGCGGTTTCTGCTGGTGCTCGGTGTCGGTCACGCGGAACTCCTTTTCATGATCGGCCCGGGCCACCCGGTCCGCCCCCACCCGTTCTGGGTGGGGACGAGTCAAGCGGCCGGGTCTGACAAGACGGCTCGGTTACCCACAGTCCAGCGTTATCAACAGTTCAGGGTCATCGAAGTTCAGGGTCATCGAAGTTCAGGGTCATCCACAGTTCAGGCGATCGAGGTGGGGAAGCGCTCCCACACGCGGTGATGGGCGAGCAGCTCGCGTACGGCGGTAAAGGCGGAAGGGCCGTCTCCGGCCGTGACCACCCCGGGGGTTCCGGTCACGCCGGTCTGCTCCAGCAGGGCGACGCCGCCGCCCCAGCCGCCGATGGCCTTGGCGTGGCGCCAGGCCTCGTCGATCAGCAGCAGCACGCGCGGGTCGACCGGCGCGGCGCCGGGGGCGCCGGCCTTGGCATCCCGGGCGGGAATGGCTCCGGGCGCCGGGGGCGGCGCGGCGCCGATCAGTACGGCGTCGAACTCCACCGACCGCGCCGTGTCGAAGGTGCGTTGGATGTCCGGGCCGCCGTGCGCTCCGATCACCAGCGGCACCATTCCGGCCGCCGATACCGCGTCGCGCAGATCGGAATCCGGCTCGCCCACGATGCCCACGACGCGCCCGTCGACCGGCCACGACCGGCCGAGCTGGGACAGCGTGGGGCTCGGCGTGACATCGACCGGCGACCGGGAAGGCGCCGGAGCGGGCAGCCCCAGACCCGTGGCCACCTCCGAGCACAGCACCGGGTCGATCTCGGCCAGGCACCGCAGCTGCCGCTCCTTGATGGCCTGCTCGTAGCACTTGCCGAGCTCGAAGGTGTACGCCGCGACGATGTGTTCCTTCTCGACCGGCGACATGCTCAGCCAGAACAGCCGGACCTGGCTGAAGTGGTCGCCGAAGGAGGCCGGGTTCTGCCGGATCTTCGGCGCGGAGGCCACCTGCACCGGCACGTCGAGGAAACCGTCCGGGTCGGGGAACGGGTTCCCGCCGTCGAGCGAGTTCGGCCGGTACGGTGCGACCCCCACGTGCACCGCGTGCTGGTGGAAGCCGTCGCGCAGCATGTCGTTCACGGGCGCGTGCGGGCGGTTGATCGGGATCTGCTCGAAGTTGGGGCCGCCGAGGCGGGTGAGTTGCGTGTCCACGTACGAGAAAAGCCGGCCCTGCAGCAGCGGGTCGTTGGTGACGTCGATGCCGGGCGGCAGATGGCCGAGGTGGAACGCGATCTGTTCGGTCTCGGCGAAGAAGTTGGTCGGAGTCTTGTTCAGGACCAGCTTCCCGACCGGCTGCACGGGGGCCAGTTCCTCCGGCACGATTTTGGTCGGGTCGAGCAGGTCGATGCCGGCGAAGGTCTCCTCGGGGGTGTCCGGGAAGACCTGCAGGCCGAGCTCCCACGACGGGAAGGCCCCGGCCTCGATCGCGTCGTAGAGGTCGCGCCGGTGGAAGTCCGGGTCGACGCCGCCGATCAGCTGCGCCTCCTCCCAGGTGAGCGAGTGCACGCCGAGCGCCGGCTTCCAGTGGAACTTCACCAGCACGGTCTCGCCGGCGTCGTTGACGAGCCGGAAGGTGTGGACGCCGAAGCCCTCCATGGTCCGGTAGGAGCGCGGGATGCCTCGGTCGGACATGTTCCACATCGTGTGGTGCTGGGCCTCGGTGTGCAGGGAGACGAAGTCCCAGAAGGTGTCGTGCGCGCTCTGCGCCTGCGGAATCTCCCGGTCCGGGTGCGGCTTGGCGGCGTGGATGACGTCCGGGAACTTGATGGCGTCCTGGATGAAGAAGACCGGGATGTTGTTGCCGACCAGGTCGAAGTTGCCCGCGTCGGTGTAGAACTTGGTCGCGAAACCGCGGGTGTCGCGCACGGTGTCGGCCGAGCCGCGCGAGCCGAGCACGGTCGAGAAGCGCACGAAGACCGGCGTTTCCCGGTCCTTCTTCAGGAAGCTCGCCCGGGTCAGCTCCGAAGCCGTGCCGTAGGCGGTGAAAACGCCGTGCGCCCCGGCGCCACGGGCGTGCACGACCCGCTCCGGGATCCGCTCGTGGTCGAAGTGCGTGATTTTCTCGCGGAAGTGGTGGTCCTGCAGGAGGATCGGCCCGCGCGGGCCGGCCTTCAGCGAGTGGTCGGTGTCGCGCAGCCGGGTCCCGTCGCCGGTGGTGAGGAACGACCCTTGCTGGCCGTACGCCGTGACCGGGCAACCGGTGACCGCGCCCGTCGGTGTCCGAGGCTCGGGCGCGCCCTGCTCCGGTTTCGGCGGCAGCGGCTCGGCGGGCGTCGTCGGCTCCTCGATCGACGGCGTGCCGCTGCTGGGCGCGCCGGGAATCTTGGGTGATGCGACGGCGTCCTTGACCGCCTTGATGGCCTTGCGCGGATCCATGCTGCAGCTCCTCGGGATGTAGAAAAGGGCTCGCCTGGCATACCCGGCAAATCGCGCGTCTAACTCAGCCGACGAACATACCGAGCAGCGGCCCCTGCCGCCGCAGGCCGGAAAGGACGCGCTCGGCGCTCATCGGCCGCATGGGCCGCCCGGCCGGGCCGGTCTCGGCCGCCATCCGTACGGCGTTGCTGCGCGACAACGGCAGCCGCGGGTAACGCCCGGCCGCCTGCCGGTCGACCCATCCGCCCCGGCCCCCGAACGCGGCCAGCGACCGCCACTGCCGCAGCTGGGCATGCGTCGGGGCGGTCGTTCCGGGCGGCGACGGCAGCACGGCGACCCGCGCGAACGGCCGGCTCCCGGCCAGCCACTCCTCGGCCGAGGCGACGGTCGGCGCGGCGGCCGACTCACACCAGTAGGGCACCAGCCCCCGTTCCAGGACCCCGCGCGGATCGAGCAGCCGGTCGGTCTCGACCAGGCAGGCGTCGCCGGACGGCTCGTGCTCGCGATAGAGGTCGGCCACGACGGCGCTGAGCGTGGCCGGCCCGCGATAGAGAACCCGGTGCGCTCGTTGCCCCGACTCGGCGGCCAGCGCCCGCAACTGCGGTTCGAGTCCCGGTTCGCCGGCGCGTTCGGCGTACCGGGGAAGCATGTCCCGGCCGGGCCCGGACCAACCGTCCTGGCCGAGGTCCCGCAGGATTTTCCGGAATGCCGGCCGGATGTTGTCGTAATGGTCGTAGGTGAGGCCGGTGACCGGGCTGCCGACCTGCAGGGTGTGCCCGGCGCCGAGATCGAGGACGGGCCAGGTCCGCACATCGCGGAGAACCAGCGATAGCGCTCCCGGCCGGAGCCGGGAGCGCAGGAAGTTCCGGTACGCCGTGGGCAGCCGGCGCCACCGCACGTGCAACGTGATCGTCGCCGCGCAGAGCGGTCCGTCCAGAATCGGGTCGTGCACCTGCCGCACGCTGACCGTCGGGTTCGCGTTCAGGATGCGTGCGGCCACCGCGCCGCCCGCTTCGCCCGCCCCGCGCCAGTCCTCCGCGCGGCCACCCGGCCACGGGACCCGGACGGTGAAGCCGGTCGGCAGCCAGGCTCCTCTCATCGCCGCCGAGAGGTGCACCGCCGAGCCGTGCGGGGAGCCCAGCACCACGGCCGGATAGTGAGAATCGGGGAAGCGCCCCACGATCCAGTCGGCGATCGCCTCGGCGTCGATCTCGCCGACCAGGTCGAGCGGCACCGCGGCCGCCCGGGCCTCGGCGCCGAGCGCGGACCGGCGCAGGTCGTCCGGCAGCTCGCCGCGGCGACCGAGGACCGGTACATGCCGCAGCCGCTCCCCGGTGCTTTCGGGGGCGGCCGCGTCGAGGAGGGCGCTTTCCAGACTGTCCGGGCAGAGAACCGTGTCGGGCCGCAGATTCGATGCGATCGGGGGCATGCGCACGCCTACCCGAAGCGGCATCGGTCAAACGCGCCACCGCGAGCGGGCCGCGTCACCGTCGGGTCACCCCGGCGGGGCGTTCAGGGGCGTGACGGCGAGCGCCGCCGCGACGGTGACCAGGTTCTGCGCCATCGCGCGGCCGGTCGAGGCGGACCAGTCGTGGCCGCGCTGGTCGTCGAGGTAGTTCGGGCCGCCGCCCGGGCCGAGATGCCAGTAGGTCCAGGCCTGGGCCGGAATCGTGTAGCCGATGTCGACGAGCGCGCCGCAGATCTCGCTGATCACGTGATGGGCGCCGTCCTCGTTGCCGGTGTTGACCACCCCGGCGACCCGGTTGTACGCGACCGGGCACCCCGCGTCGTCGGTCTCCGAGATCATGGCGTCCATCCGCTCGATCACCCGCTGGGCGACCGACGACGGGTGACCGACCCAGGTCGGTGCGGCGATGACGAGGATCTCGCTGGCCAGGATCTGCGCGCGGATCGCCGGCCACTCGTCGCCGCCGCCCATGTCGCTCTCGACGCCGGGCTTGATGTCGTGGTCGACCGCTCGGACCCAGTCGACGGTGACGCCCTGCTTCTCCAGGGCCTCCGCGACGACGGCCGCGAGCGCCTCGGTGTTGGACGGGGCCGGGGACGGCTTGAGGGTGCAGTTGATGACGAGTGCGCGCATGCGAAACTCCAAAGTGGTCAGTCGGGAGGGCCCGTCGTTGTCCGCGGTGGATGCGGCCGGCGATCGCCCCACCGGTCGTTCATCAGAGCATCAGCCGGACCGGCCCGGCGTCGATCGGGACGCGGAACAGCCAGTACGGGTACTGCCGCAGGTCCTTGCCGCCCTGATACTTGTCCTGCCGGTGAAGCTGGTTCGCGGTGACGTAGAGATAGCCGTCGGCGACCGACAAGGTGTCCGGCCACAGCAGCCGCGGGTCGTGGGCGACGGTCTCGAAAGTGCCGTCGGCCAGCCGCCGCAGGACCGCGTCGTGCTCGCCGCTGGTCACGTAGAGCCGGCCCTGATCGTCGGTCTCGAGCCCGTCCGACGCGCCGCCCTTGTCGCCCTCGTCGACCACCGTGGCGGCCACCTCGCGGTCGCTGATGTCGCGGTCGGCCAGCGCCGGCGCGCACACGCTGTACCAGCGGCGGGAGGCGAGCGGGCAGTAGTAGACGCGGGAGCCGTCGGCGGCGATCGCGATGCCGTCCGCGCCCATCAGCACCGGCTTCGCGGGCCCGCCGGCCGGCCGTTCCATGAAGGGCGCGCCCTCGACGACCGGCAGGAAGTCCGGCGCCCGGAGCGCCTTGGTCGACGGATGGTCGTGCAGCCGCCGCCATGCCTGCCCACTCGCCAGGTCGACCACGATGAGCCCGTTGGGTCCCTGATCGGACGAGTCGGTGATGTAGGCGACGCCGGCCGAACCCCGGCGCAGATCGAAGCGGACGTCGTTGAGATAGGTCGTCGGCAGGGCCACCGACGGGTCGAAGGTGATGGTCTGCACGACGGTGTCGGTGCCAAGGTCGACGCAGACCAGTTTCGGGCCGCCGGGCCGGGTCTCCCGGAACATCGGTGCGCCGGTGTCGAGCACCCACAGCCGGTCGGCCGGGTCGACCACGATGCTCTGCACCGACACGAACGCGGTCGCGTCGTCGTCGCCCGACGGGTCGTTCCAGGCCTGGTCGGGGAAGGGGACCACCGTGCCGTCGCGGATCTCGGCCACCGTGAACGGTACGTCGTCCCCCCACTTCGGGAAGTTGACGAACACCCGGCCGGTCGCGGACACGCTCACCCCGGTCGGCATCGGCCCGTTGTCGAAGCGGTGCACGGTCTCGAGCACGGTCATTCCGCCCTCCCCCGCCACGTCCTGATCCATGCGGGCGGGTTACCACCGTTACGGGCACCCGAAACGTGCAGGTGGCGACTATGGCGCCGGGAACGTACTGCGACCGGCCGGGCGCCATGTCGTCGTAGTCGCGGCCGCTGCGCTCAGTCGGGTGGGCCGGGGACGCGGAGCGGCAGGTCGACGGTTTCGCCGCGGGTGATCGGCTGGACGCCGCGGACTGCCTCGCGGCGGCTGCGGTCGAGGAAGTGGGAAAGCGGCGACTTCATCACCCGGTAGTCGTCGTAGTGGATCGGGATGGTGCGGCCGGCCCCGATCAGGTCGGTCAGCCGGGTGCCCTGCCGGTCGTCCATGGTGACCAGCAGGCCGAGCACCCGGGTGCCCCCGAGATGGATCAGCATGGCGTCGATGGGGCCGAACCGGCGCGGGATCTCGGCCAGCCGCGCCATGTAGAGGGTGTCGCCGGTGATGTACAGGGTCAGGCCGCGCTGCCCGGCGAGCTCGAACTCGACCACCGAGCCCATCACGTCGGGCAGCAACACGTCGGCGAGTCCCGGGCCGTGCCGGCCGGGCACGGCGGTGACGCGGAGCCGCTGGTCACCGCGGGTCCACTCGTGCGACCGCCACGTCGGCAGACCGCGTACGGCCGGGAAATGCCGCCGCAGGCGGCGCTCGGCCTGCGGGGTGGTGAGGATCGGGAGCCCGGGGTCGAGGCGGCGGCGCGCAGCCCGGTCGAAGTGGTCGCCGTGCAGGTGCGAGAGCAGCACCGCGTCGAGGTCGACGTCCTCGAGCGGGTCGAGCACCGGGTCGCGCAGCCGTTTGGTCCACAGCCCGTGGCCGAGCGAGACGCGACTGCCGGCCGGCCCGAACGCGGGGTCGGTGAGCAGCGTGAACTCGCCGATCCGCAGGAGCACGGTCGCGTTGCCGATGAAGGTTGCGGCGGCATGCATGGACGGCGCGTACCCTCCGACCGACCGGTCATGCGTCGCGAACGGTGGCTTCCGCCAGGTAGTCCAGGACGACGGCCACGCTGCCGGATCCCTGGAAGACGCGTCGCTGCCGGTCGGCCCCGGTTCCCTCGCGGCGGATCCGGTCGAGCCCAGCGGTGACCAGCTCGACGTCGCCGTGCCGGCGCAGCGCCGGGAGGACGAGGCTGACCAGGTCACCGACCAGGTCCCAGGCCGGTCGGGCGAGGCCGGAACGGGCGTCCAGCAGGGTGCCGCGGAGGCCGTCACGGGCCGCGTTCCAGTGCGCCGCGTGCAGCAGCGAGTCGGAGATCTCGGGCTCGTCGGGTTCTCCGGCGACCGTGTCGACCAGGCCACGCACCAGGCCGGCCACCAGCACGGTGTCGCGCGCCTCGGCGCAGACGTCGGCGATCCGCACCTCGACGGTCGGGAACTTGGCCGACGGCCGGGCATACCAGAGGACCATGCTCTCATCGAGCATCTCGCCCGAGGCGATCAGCGAGGCCACCGTACGCTTGTAGTCCGCGACCGACCGCAGGTGCGGCCACGGACCCAGGCTCGGCCACCGTTCCAACTGGATCGACCGCCAGCTGGCGTAGCCGGTGTCGCCGCCCTCGAACAGCGGCGAGTTGACCGCCAGGGCCTGGATCACCGGGAGCCATCCGCGCAGGCGGGTGCAGATCGCGACGGCCAACTCGCGATCCGGCACGTCGACGTGCACGTGGCAGCCGCAGACCGCGGGGTCGCGGGCGATCGGCCCGTAGTGCCGGGCGATGTCGCGGAACCGCGGGTCGGCCGTCGGTGCGCGCATGCGCTCCCCGACCGGAGTGGCCCCGATCGCCACCAGCGCGGCACCGTGCCCGTCGGCCGCCGCGGAGGCCGCCCGGCGCCCGGCCAGCAGCTGACTGGTCAGTTCGTCGAGGCCGGTGCAGACGTCGGTGACCATCTCGACCATGCACGGCCGGAACTCGCGGCGACCGCGCCGGCGGAACGGCTCGGGCAGGTCGGCCAGGACCTTGTCGGCGGCCGACCGGTTGTCGCCGGTGGCCGGATCGAGGAGCAGGAATTCCTCCTCGACTCCGACCGTCCTCCGGTTCATCGTCGCCGCGTCGCGGTGAGCACCACGACGGCGATCCGGTCCGCCCGATCTCCGGTTCATCGTCGCCGCGTCGCGGTGAGCACCACGACCGCGATCCGCTCCGCCCGGGCGTACGCCTCGCCGTCCAGTTCCTCGCTGTAGACGTCCGGGTCGGCCTCCCGATAGGTCCAGCTCAGATCGGTCCCGGCGAGCCGTCGCGCGGCCGCCGCGCGCAGCGGGTCGTGCCCGTCGACGATGCCGGCGCCGCTGAACAGCACCAGCGATCCGCCCGGTGCCAGCCGCCCGGCCGCCGCGTCGATGATCCGCAGGGACAGCTCGTTGCCGTCCGGGCCGCCGCCGTCCCGGTAGGTCCGCCCGGCCGGGTCGATCATGAAGGGCGGGTTCGAGATGATCAGGTCGAACCCCCCGTCGACCCCGTCGAGCAGGTCGCCGCGGCGGGGCCTGACCCGCTCGGTTCCGGCCAGGGCCGCGTTGATCCGGGCGTACCGCAGTGCGGTCTCGTTGATGTCGACCGCGAGGACCTCCGCGCCGGGCGCCCGCTTGGCCACGGCGATCGCCCCGGCCGCCGTCCCGCAGCCGATGTCGACCGCCCTCGTCAGCGGTTCCGCGCGGCCGGCCAGGTGCGCGACCGCCGCGTCGGCCATGCGATAGGTGTCCGGGCCGAGGAACACCGAATCGGCCCGGTCGGTCGGGAACGCGGAGTGGACGAACAGCTCCCCGTCGTACGACGAGAACCGCACCCGGCTGCGCCAGAGATCGCCGCACGGCTCGGCCGCGCCGGCCTCGGTCAGCAGAGACAGCATCTCGTCCGGGAGAACGGAGGCGGCGAACGGGCGGCTCCAGCCGAACACATCCCGCAGATCGCGGGCCTGGGCGTTGGCCGGCCTCCGGTTCACCCGTTCGTGGGTGGCCGGGGTGATCGTGGTGAAGTGGTAGCCGGTGTCCTTCAACGCCCGGCCGAGCCGCCGCAGCGCGTCGTCGGCCGCGGCGGTGCGCTCGTCGAGGGCCGCGGAGGCGGTCCCGGTCGTCGTCATGGGTCCGCGTATTCCCTCTGATGGCCGGGATAATCGCCGCCGATTACCCGGCGGTCCGAGTTTCTCGATCATCCGGTCCGGTGTGCCGCACCACCAGGGCCCGGCACGTGTGCGCCGGGCCCCGCAGTGATGTCACTCCTTGACCGCACCCTTGATCTTGTTGACCACGTTGGCCACGCCCTGGCCGTGCGCGGCGGCGCCGGTGCCGGGCTTGCCCTTGCCCATCGCGCCGTCGTAGGTGACGAACAGCTTCGGGTCGGGGGCCGGTCCGAGCGGTTTGTCGTCGGTGAGCGGGACGGCGTCCGGCACGTACTCGATCTCGTCGCCCAGCAGCGTCTGGCCGACGGCCCACCGGCCGCGTCCGGCCTGGCTCTCCGGGTCGAAGCTGTAGAAGGTCCGGCGGGCGAACTCCTTCTCCTGCTCGCCGTTGGAGTGCTCGATCGGGCTGTCGGTGAAGCCGTCCTCGATCAGCGACTCGATGCCGAGCAGCCACTGCTGCTGGTGGTACGTGTCGCGGGCGAGGTTGAACTGCAGCATGTCCTTGACCCCGGGGTCGTCGGTCATGTTGTAGACCCGGCTGGTCATCAGCCGGCTCTGCGCCTCGGCGGCCACGTTGGAACGGAAGTCGGTGAGCAGGTTGCCGCTGGCGACGATGTACCCGGTGTTCCACGGCACGCCGGCGGCGTCGCGGGGCAGGGCGCCGCCGCCGGTCACGATGGCGTGCTGCGGGTTCATGCCACCGACGACGGCCGCCAACACCGGGTTGACCGCCACGGCCTTCTCGGTGGTCTCGGACGGTGCGCCCTCGAGCAGACGGGCCAGCATCGTCGTGAGCATCTCGACGTGACCGATCTCCTCGGTCGCGATATCCATGATCATGTCCTTGTACTTGCCGGGCACCCGGCACGACCAGCCCTGCCACAGGTACTGCATCATCACGGTCATCTCGCCGAACTGACCGCCGACCAGCTCCTGGAGCTTCGCTGCGAACAAGGCGTCCGGCTTCTCCGGCTTGGCCTGAAACTGCAGATAGTCCACGTGCTTGAACATCGGGGGTTCCTCCCTTGGGTATCGTTGCGGCACCAGCGGGCTACCCGGACGGCTGGCCCGGACGGGACCGGCTGTGGCCCGCAAGGGCCAGCCGGGCCGGGCATCCGGGGCGCCATGGTCGTGCTGGATGTCGCTCTCCCCCTGCGCCGCCACGTGGCGCGGGTGGCTCCCTGGTTCGGGCCCGCCTTCGTGGCGGCCATCGCGTACGCCGACCCGGGCAACTTCGCCACCAACTTCACCGGCGGCGCCAGCTTCGGCTACCGCCTGGTCTGGGTGGTCGTCGGTGCGAACCTGATCGCGATGCTGATCCAGTCGCTGTCGGCCAAACTCGGCCTGATCACCGGCCGCGATCTGGCCCAGTTGTGCCGCGACAACCTGCCGCGCCCGGTGTCCCGGCTCCTCTGGGCCCAGGCCGAAGTCGTCGCGATGGCCACCGACCTGGCCGAGATCATCGGCGGCGCGCTCGCGCTGAACCTGCTCTTCCACCTTCCGCTCCCGGTCGGCGGCCTGCTCACGTGCGTGGTGGCGTTCGCGCTGCTGGCGTTGCACCAGCGCGGCCTGCGCCGGTTCGAGATCGTGATCGGCGGCCTGCTCGGCGTGATCCTGCTCGGTTTCCTCTACGACGCGCTGCGGGCCGGCACCGACCCGGGCGCGGTCGCCTCCGGCCTGGTGCCGTCGTTCGCCGGGCCGGACAGCGTCGTGCTGGCCACCGGCATCCTGGGCGCGACCGTGATGCCGCACGTGATCTACCTGCATTCCGCGCTGACGAAATCACGGGCGTCGGCGGCGGCCGCGGCCCCGGACGTACGGCGGAGCGCGCTGCGCTACCAGCGCGCCGACACCCTGCTCGCCCTGGGGCTGGCCGGCGTCATCAACCTGGTGATGCTGACCATCGCCGCGCGGCTGTTCTTCGGCACCGCCAGCGCCGGGACCGACAGCGCCGGGACCGACAGCCTCGCCGGCATCCACTCCGCGCTCGGCGCCGTGCTGGATCACCGGGTCGCCCTGGCGTTCGCGATCGCCCTGCTCGCCTCGGGTCTCGCCTCGTCGAGCGTGGGAACGTTCGCCGGGCAGGTGGTCATGCGGGGCTTCATCGGGCGCAGCATCCCGCTGACCGTGCGCCGGCTGCTCACGATGGCTCCGGCCATGGCCGTCCTGGTCCTCGGCGCCGACCCGACCGCGGCGCTGGTCTGGTCGCAGGTCGTGCTCTCCTTCGGGGTGCCGTTCGCGCTGGTGCCGCTGATCTGGCTGACCAGCCGCCGACGGATCATGGGCGAGCAGCGCAACCACCCGGCCACCACTGCCCTCGCCGGCGCCGCGGCGGTTCTGATCATCGGACTGAACGCGCTGCTGATCCTACGTTTTGTGGGTGTTAGATCCTGAAATAGTCGGGAATCCGTCCGCCGTGCCACATCACAGCAGGCCGGCGCGCCCGGCGAGCGCGGCCGCCTCCGTACGACTGGACACGCGCAGCCGCCGCAGCAGCGTGGCGGTCTGTCGTTTCACGGTGCGCTCGGACAGATGGAGCCGGGCCGCGATATCCAATGTCGACAGGCCCGCCGCGATCATCCTGAGCAGGTCCCGCTCGTCGTCGTTCAGGCGGACGTCGGGCCGCCCGCCCGAGGTCTCGGCGATCAGCGCGGCCAGCACGGGCCCGGGCAGCACGGCCCAGCCGTCCAGCGCGGCCAGCAGGGGGCTCACCAGCTCGGCGGGCTCGCTGCTCTTGGGCAGGAAGCCCTCCGCGCCGGCCCGCAACGCCTCGACCGCGACCGCCGGATCGGCGTCCCCCGACATCGCGAGCACCCGGCTCCGCGGCGCGGCCTGCCGGACGGCGGCCACCGCCCGCAGACCACCGGGCGGCGGCATGTGCACATCGACCAGCACCAGATCGGGCACGCTCCGGCGGACCAGGCCGGCCGCCGACGCCGCGTCGCCGGTGCCGGCGACCACGGTCGCCCGGCCGCCGCTCACCTCCGGCAGCAGCAACTCCAGGCCACGCACGAAGAGGGGATGATCATCGATGACGACGATCCGTAGGTGCGTACGCATGCCGGACGCATGCCCCGCCGGAGCCGCATCATGCGGATGACCCGCAAGGCCCCCGAGGAGCCGGTCGGGGAGCTGCTGCTGCGCAGCGTCTGCCACGAGCTGCGGGCGCCGATCGCCACACTGTCGTCCATCGCCCGGGCGATGGAGACCCAGCCGAGCCCGGACCGCCGGGCCGAGATGGCCCGGCTCGCCGGCGAGTACGCCGCCCACGCGCTGTCGGTGATCGCCGAGGCCGACGCGCTCGTGGCCGGCCTCTTCGACGGCCCGGGCGAGGCCGCCCCGCTGGCCCGGCTGCTGCCGAGCGTGGCCGCCACCGTGCCGGACCAGCGGCTCTCCACCGTCGCCACGCCGGCCGCCGCCCGCTGGCCCGTCCACCTGCAGCACACCCGGCAGATCCTCATCAACCTGGTCGGCAACGCCGTACGGCACTCCTCGGGCCCGATCCGCCTGTGCGCGTGGCAGCGGGCCGGCCGCCTGCGGCTGACCGTCACCGATGGGGGGCGCCTGAACCCGCGGCTGGCGCGGGCGCTCGACCGCGACACTCCCCCGGACGACAACAACGGGCTCGGCATCTGGGTGGTACGCCATCTCGCGGTAACGCACGGCGGTCGCCTCCGGGCCCGTCGGGGCCCGTCGGGCGAGCTGGTGATGGAGGTCGTACTGCCCCGCTATCGGCCCGCGAGGGACGCGCCCACGGGCGGTGCGTTATCCCCCGTGCGTCACCCGGCGGCCCGACGACGGTGAGCCGAGCCGCCACGGTTGCGGCGGCCGGCGGCCGCCCACGCGGAAGCGGGCCGGGTCGTACCACTGCCAGCAGAAGATGACGACGAGCGCGAGATCCGCGACGTCGCCGCCGTAATACATGAGCTCGGCACCGTTCTCGGCGTCCGCCACCGGCACTCCGGCGGGCGGGTGCGCGTAGAGGTACCGGGCCAGGATGCCGTGAGCGGCCAGGAACGCCAGCAAGGCGACGGACCGCACCACGGGCGACGGCCGGTGCGCCATCGGGTCAGGGCCGACGACGGCGTAGGCGAGGAGGACGCCGGCCACCAGCACGTGCAGCTGGATCAGCGGCGAATGCATCACCACCGCGAAGAGCGGCGTCGCGTAGAGCACCCATAGGCCGCCGCCGTCGAGGACCGCCGCGGTCACCGGGTGGACCAGGAACCGGACGGGCCGCGTGGCCAGAAAGCGGGACAGGCGGCGCGCCTGCCGGACCGGTAGGGCGCGCAACGCCAGAGTGCCCGGCGCGCCGAGCACCAGCAGCAGCGGCCCGACCATGCCGAGCAGCAGATGACCGCCCATGTGGGCGACGAACGAGGAATCCGGGCCGGCCAGCGCGGCGGTCGCGGCGGCGAGGCCGGCATACCAGCAGGCGGCGCGCCCGGAGGGCCACGACCGGCCCCGGCGGCGGGCGGCGAGCAGGCCGGTCGCATAGACGAGCGCCGCGAGCAGCAACAGCGGCGCGATGGCTAGCGGGTGCTGCGCCACAGCAGCACGGCCCCCGTCACGAGCAGAACCACGGCGATCACGTTCCAGGTCCAGTCGTACGGCACGAGATCGACGTGGTAGCGGATCTGGTGCAGGCGCAGCAACTTGTGCTGAACCGTACCGTCGTAGAGCTGGAACGCGCCCGCCCCCGCAAGCAGGCCGCCCGACCAGCGCCGGGCGTCGAAGACGCCCCGGCGGCGCACGTCGGCCAGCAGGAACAGCGCCCCGACCGCGCAGAAGAATCCGAAGGCGTGGAACAGGCCGTCGGAGACGAGGCCGGCGGCGGGCGTGGACCTGTCGTAGAAGTGGTGCCAGTGCAGCAGTTGGTGGAAGACCGTCTCGTCGACGAACGCCACCACACCGAGGCCGAGGAACACACCGGACGCGATGGTGCGCCCGGTGTGTTCCCCGGCCTGCGGCGCGGCCGTCATGATCCGTCGGGCCGAGCTGCCTGCACTGTGTCCTGCGCCGAGGAGCGCGCCTGGTCCGTGGTGGTCTGGACGGCGTCCTGGGCCGTGCCCTTGAGCCGGCCGGCCGCCTCCTGCACGGTGCCGCCGACGTCGTCCTTCAGTTCGCCGGCCGCGTCCTTGACCCGGTCGGTGAGCCCATCGCTGTGGTCCTTGAGTTCCTGGCCGGCCCGCCGCTCGGCGTCGGTGACCGGGATCAGGGTGGCCGCGAGCATGCCGACCCCGAAGGCGATGACGCCGGCCGCGATCGGGTTGCCCTGGGTCTGCGTGGCCACCGCCTGCGGCGCACCACGGACCGCGTCGGCCGCCTCGTGCGCCTTGTCGCCGGCCACGTCCCCGAGGTGGGACGCCTTCGCCTGCACGGTCCCGCCGAACTCCTGCACGGTTCCCCCGAACTCCTGCACGGTCGACGCGCCGGAACCAACCGCCCCGCGCGCCTGCTCGGTGCCGCCCATCACCTTCTCCTTCACTGCGGTCCACCGTCGGCGGGCCACCTGCTTGGGGCTTGTCTTCTCGGCGAGCCGGTCGACGTCGCGGGTCAGGCCGGCCCGCGTGTACTCGATCTCCTGCCTCAGCCGGTCGGGTTCTTCAGCCACTGGGCATCCTCCTTGATCGTGTCGACGGTGCGCCGTGGCATCGGGTCCACGGTCTTGAGCCGCTTGCGGCCGGCCGCGTAGAGAACCGCGCCGATGATCGCCCACACGACGGCGATGATCAGAGCGGCCCATCCCGGGTCGATGACGTTGGCCAGGCCGAACACGGCGGCGAAGCTGAGCAGCACGACGGCGAGGTAGCCGGCGAACCCGGCGACGCCGAGCATCCCGGCCGCCTTGCCGGCCTTGGTCGCCTCCTGGCGGAGTTCGACCTTGGCCAGCTCGACCTCCTTGCGGAACAGCTCGGAGAGGTCGGAGCTGATGTCGCCGATCAGCTCGCCGATCGAGGTCTCGCCGGCCGGCTGTACGCGGTCCTCGGGGTACGGCGTCGTCATGGCCGCGTCTCCGGGTACTCCGGCTCCGTGACCAGCGGGGTGCCGGTGCCGGTCGACGTGTACTCGGTGCCGGTCGACGTGTACTCGGTGTCCGTGGGCGCGTACTCGGTGCCGGTGTACTCGGTGCCCACCGCCGGATAGGTGGTGTCCCCGGTCGAGTAGCCCGTACCGGTGGCCGGGTAACCGGCGGTCGGTTCGGGCGCCGGGCTGGGCGTGACGGCCGACGGGTAGCGGGACGCGTACGAGTCGCTGCGCGGCTTGCCCGCGTCCGGATCGGCCTTGGCCAGGCTCTTACCGAGCCGCCCGACGACGAAGCCCGCCGCCAGCGCGGTGGCCAGGAACGCCCCGGGCCGCCGCCGGGCGAAGTCCTGCACCTCGCGCAGCACTCCGTCCGGTCCGTGGTGGTCGAGATAGTCGGCCAGCTGTCGGCCGCCGTCGGCCACCCGGGCCACGACGGTCGCGGCGGGGGTGCCGGTACGGTCGCCGCGCATCTCGTCCAGGTGGTCGGCGGTCTCACGAATGGTGCCGACCAGTTGGTCGCTCTGCGAACGCGCCTGCTCGCCGAGCTTGTCGCGCACCTCGGTGACCACTGTCCGAGCCTGAGTGCGTGCCTCGGCACCGACCCGCTGCGCCTGATCGGCCGCGGTGTCCCGGACCGTGGACGCCGCCTGCCCGGCCGCCTGCGCTCCCTGCGCGGCGACCTGTTTCACGGTGGACTGGTCGGAACCGGTCGATGATTCAGTCACCTTGCCTCCTCGAAGTTGCGGTCTTGTAGTCACCGGGTGCCCGACTTTCGGGCACCTATTCACGAACCTCAAAGAATGCGTTCTCCCAGTTCAGGGCCGGAAAGAGGGCATGCCGAAGGGCCGCCGAACCCCCGTTCGGCGGGCGAAGCGCAGACACGTCAGCTCAATGCCGTACGCAGCGACGAGCGCCCTTCCTCCCAGCAGCCGAGCAGGCTGCGGGCCCATGTCGCGTCGACGGCGAGCGCGCAGCGCGCACCCCACAGGACGTCCCCGGCCAGTTCCGGCTCGGCGGCGGCGAACGAGCCGCACAGGTCGTGGACGGCGATCTGCTCGTGCACCGCGTCCGCCTCCACGTGCTCGTCGTAGAAGGCGGTCGCCGCCGCATCGCCGCCCAGGCGGCGCAGACCGTTGGCGTAGGCCCGGTTCGGCAGCGACGACGTCATCTCGTACGCCGCCAGATGGCCGAGGATCGCGCCCCGCCGCCGCCGGTGCAGCCCGAAGAACGACATCAGGTTGTTGACCGCCAGCGTCGGCGCGCCGGCGGCCTCCACATAGGCGCCGTAGGTCAGGTCGAGGCCGAACCAGCTCATCGTCTGCTTGAACAGTTCCTGATGCATCCGCGGGGTCACGCCGCCGCCGTACTCGTCGGCCTGGATCTCGATCAGCGCGGCCTTGGGCCGCCCGCTCAGCCGCGGGATGGCCCAGGTGTGCGGGTCGGCCTCGCGCAGGTGGTAGACCGACCGGTGGACGACGAACTCGCGGAACTGCTCCCGGCTCGAGCGCCCGCGCAGATAACCGGACAGCGACGGGCCGTCGTCCGCCGCGACGACCTCGGCCAGCAGGTGCGGCACGTCGGCCGGGTCGGCGGCGACCGGCGGCCCGGTCAGGTCGCGCAACCCGGCCGCGAAGTGGTCCTCGAGCTCGGCCCGCAGCGTCAGAAGGCCGGGGTCCCACTCCCAGGCGTCGTCGACCCCGTCCCAGCCGCGGTACGCCAGCTCGTAGCAGACGAACAGCGCGAGCTGGAGGTCCTCGTCGTCGTCCGGCGCCCGGCCGATCGGCAGGGCCGTCGCCTTCGCGGCGAGGACGTCGATCAGGGCACCGGAGAGGGCACCTCGAGGCCCGGGAAGTTTCATGAGCCATCGGCTTCCCTACAGAACCCGAGGTAAACCAAGGTTTTTACCGGGTCCGATCGGGGGATCCGGTACGGCATGACTTCGACGATCACCCCGTACGAGGACGGCCCGCTCATCCTGCGCGGCGACTTCGAGATGCGGACGCCGGACGGCACGCCGATCGAGCCGGGCCGGGCCACGGTCGCGCTGTGCCGGTGCGGCAAGTCGGCGATCAAGCCGTTCTGCGACGGCACCCACAAGGCGGTCAACTTCCACGCCGGCTCCGGGCGGGACACTCCGAGCGCGCGCTGATTCGACCGATTCGCAGGTTTGGGCGGCCCGGTCGGCGGTACGCCAGGGGCGTGGCTGAAATTACATCCGAGGTACTCATCGCGCGGCTGGCCGAGTGGGGCGTCGACACCGTTTTCGGGCTGCCCGGAGACGGCATCAACGGCATCATGGAGGGGCTGCGCCGCAACACCGACAAGATCAAGTTTGTCCTCGTGCACCACGAGGAGGCGGCCGCGTTCATGGCCTGCGCGCACGCCAAGGCGACCGGAAAGATCGGTGTCTGCCTGGCGACCAGCGGGCCCGGCGGCATCCACCTGGCGAACGGCCTCTACGACGCCAAGCTCGACCACGCGCCGGTGCTGGCGATCACCGGGCAGCAGGAGTCGAGCGTCCTCGGCACGGCCTATCAGCAGGAGGTCGCGCTGGACAAGCTGTACGAGGACGTGTCGGGCTACAACCAGGTGATCATGAACCCGGCTCAGGTTCCGGCCGTGATCGACATCGCGATCCGCACCGCCTACGCCCGGCGCGGGGTGGCCCACCTGACCATCCCGAACGACATCCAGATCGCGCCGGCCCACCAGGATCCTTACACCAGCGTGGCCCCCGTGAGCCCGCCCGCCACCAAGCCGATCTATCTGGCTCCGGCGGTCCGGCCCCGCGACGCCGACCTGCAGACCGCGGCAACGGTCCTGAACGCCGGGCAGAAAATCGCGATCCTGGCCGGAATCGGTGCCCGCGGCGCGAGAGCCGAGGTCGAGCGGGCCGCCGACGTCCTCGGCGCACCCATCGTCAAGACCCTGCTGGGCAAGATGGTCGTGCCCGACGACTCCCCCTACACCACGGGCGGGCTCGGACTGCTCGGCACCGCGCCGAGCGAGGACCTCATGGAGGACATCGACACCCTGCTGATGCTGGGCACGAACTTCCCGTACACGAAGTTCCTCCCCGCCCCCGGCAAGGTGCAGGTCGTCCAGATCGACATCGCCCCCGAACGGGCCGGCACGCGCATCCCGACCGACGTCCCTCTGGTCGGCGACGTCGGGGCCACGCTCGAGGCGCTGATCCCCCTGCTCGAGCCCAAGAACCACAAGCACCTGGCGAAGTACCAGGACAAGATGACGGACTGGCGCGAGAAGATGACGGCGCTGGAATCGCCCGACCGCGAGCCGATCGCTCCGCAGTTCCTGGCCGCCCAGATGGACCGGCTGGCTCGCGGCGACGCCGTCCTCACCTGCGACTCGGGCACGATCGCGACCTGGGCCGCGCGACACTGGCAGATCCGCGAGGACCGCGAGTTCTACCTCTCGGGCACCCTCGCCACGATGGCGCCGGGGCTGCCCTACGCCAACGCGATCCAGCACGCCCACCCCGGCCGGCAGGTCATCGCCTACATCGGCGACGGCGGTTTCGCGATGCTGATGGCCGAGTTCCACACCGCGACCCGCTACCACCTGCCGATCAAGGTGATCATCAACAACAACAACTCGCTCGGGCAGATCCTGTGGGAGCAGATGGTTCTCGGCTACCCCGAGCACGGGGTCCGCTTCGGCGAACCGGTGCCCGACTATGCGGCGTGGGCGCGCGGGTGCGGTGGCTTCGGCGTACACGTCAGCAAGCCCGGCGATCTGCCGGGCGCGCTGCAGGAAGCCTTCGCCCATCCCGGGCCCGCGCTGGTCGACGTGGCCGTGGATCCGAACGAGCCGCCGCTGCCCGGCAAGGTCTCCTACGAGCAGGCGAAGAAGTTCGCGACGGCGTGGCTGCACGGTCAGCCGCACAAGGCGGCGATCGCGACCACCCTGTTCAAGGACAAGATCGAGCAGTTGAAGGGCTGACGCGGATGGCGGTCACCTCCTCGCGCACGCCGACCGCCCGGCGCGCCCGGCCGTGTCCGGAAGGACCGCTCGGCCATGCTCTCCAGTGAGATCGGGTCCGTCGAGTGGGGCGCCTACCGCGTCCCCACCGACGGACCGGAGGCCGACGGCACCTTCGCCTGGGACGCCACCACCGTCGTGGTCGTCCACGTGCACACCGCGGAGGCGTCCGGTCTGGGCTGGACCTACGCACCCGCCGCCGGCGGCCACCTGATCTCGGAGCTGCTCGCCCCGGTGGTGATCGGCCGCTCGGCGTACGACGTGGCCGCCCTCAACACGGCGATGGCCCGCGCGGTGCGCAACGCCGGCCGCGACGGCGTGGCGGCCACCGCCATCTCGGCGATCGATGTGGCTCTCTGGGACCTGAAGTCCCGCTTGCTCGGCGTACGCCTGGCCCGACTGCTCGGCGCGGCCCGGGAATCCGTGCCCGTCTACGCCAGCGGCGGCTTCACCACCTGGGACGCCGATCGCCTGACCGGCTGGCTCGAGGAGAACCTCGGATGCGGGCGGGCCAAAATCAAGATCGGCGAGTCGTGGGGCACCGACGAGGCCCGCGACCTGTCCCGCATCGCCCTGGCCCGGCGGGTGCTGGGCGACCGGGAGCTCTATGTGGACGCCAACGGTGCGTATGCGGCCGCCCAGGCGATCCGTCTGGCCGCGTCGTTCCCCGACGTCCGCTGGTTCGAGGAGCCCGTCTCCTCCGACGACCTGGCGGGCCTGCGCCGGGTCCGCGACGCCGTGGCCGCCGACGTGACGGCCGGCGAGTACGGCTACCACCTGCCGTACTTCGCCCGCCTGGCCGGCTCGGTGGACTGCCTGCAGGCCGACGTGTCCCGCTGCGGCGGCATCACGGAGTGGCAGCGGGTGGCCGCGCTGGCCACTGCGTCCGGGCTCGACATCTCGGGCCACTGCGCTCCGGCTCTGCACGTGGACGCCGCCCTGGCCACGCCGAACCTGCGCCACCTGGAGTACTTCCACGACCACGTGCGCATCGAGCAGCTCTTCTTCGACGGCGTCACTCCGGTCGGCCCGGACGGTTCGCTGCACCCCGACCTGGACGCTCCCGGCCACGGCCTGACCTTCAAACGCGCCGACGCCGCCCGGTTCGAAGTCGCCGCTGACCGCTTTCCACCGGACACCGTTGTCCACCATCCCGGGAGAACCCCATCCTGATCGGCATCATCGGCGCCGGGCACATCGGCTCCACCCTCGCCGCCTACATCCCGCCGGCCTGATCAGCGCCGGATGACCGTCAGCCGCTGGGTGGCCCTGGTCAGCGCCACGTAGAGGTCGCGCTTCCCGCTCGGCCGGGCCGCCTCGATCCGGGCCGGGTCGACCACCACGACCGCGTCGAACTCAAGACCCCGCGCCTGCGAAGGCGGTACCACCCACGCCCGGTCACCCACCTCCTCGGCCAGCCGGGCCGTGTCCTCGTCCGCGCAGATCACCGCGGTCAGCTCGTTGGGGCGCAGCTGGGCCACTACCGCTGCGCCGGTCAGCACGCGCGGCGGCTCGCCATGCCGCAGCGACCGGCTCTGCGCCTGCTCCGGGGCGATCTCGGCGAGCAGCTCGCGGGTCGAATCAAGGATCTCCGCGGTGGTGCGGTAGTTGACGGTCAACGTGTGGACGGTGATCCGGGCGCCGAGTGCCGCGGCCCAGCCGCCCACCGTTGAGACCGGTCCGGCCTGGGCGAAGTCCCCGACCACGGTCATCGACCGGCTCGGGCAGCGACGCAGCACGGCCCGCCAGTCCAGGGCGGGATCGGCGTTCAGGTCGGCTCGCACCTCGGCCGGGTCGACCAGCCGGATCCTCGCCGCCGGTGAGCCGGCCAGCCCGAGCGAGCGCAGGTCGGCGGCCACCGCCTGGTCGAGGTCGATGCCGGTGGTCGCGGCCGTCTCGGCGTCGATCCGGTCGAACTGTTCCCGTGCGGCCTGGGCCGACGCCGCCGCCAGCCGGCCGGCCAGCCGCTCGCGAAAGGCGACCCGGCCCGGGTTGTGGGGCAGTCCCGCCGAGGCGGCGAGAGCGTCGCCCACCGCCTCCGCGCCGAGGGTGATCCACTCGGGCCCGGCCGGCAGGGTGACCGCCGCCGCGGCCGGCCGCCGGCCCCGCACCAGGGCGGCGAGTTCGGCGGCGAACTCGGCCCGGCCCTTGCCGCGGGCGACCTCGAGCGGCTCGTCGGCGACCGGCCCCGCCCCGCCGATCCCCGCCTGGGTGATTCCCGCCCGCGTGATCAGCCGGACGTCGTTCTCCCCGAGCGACGGCAGCACTTGCGAGATGTACTCGAGGAAGCGCGCGTCCGGGCCCACCACCAGGACACCCCGGGCGGCCGGCGGATAGGCGAAGAGCACGTAGGCGGCCCGGTGCAGGGCCACCACCGTCTTGCCGGTGCCCGGGCCGCCCTGCACCACGGTCACACCCGAGCCGGGCGCGCGGACCACGGCGTCCTGCTCGGCCTGCAGCGTGGTGACGGCGTCGCGCATGCGGCCGGTGCGCGGCGCGCTCAGCGCCTCGGCGAGCGGCCCGTCGCCGACAACGTCGCCGGCGGCCGGCGCGGAGCCGTCGAGCAGCTCGTCGGCGACCGCCACCACGGCCCTCCCGTCGAGCCTCAAGTTCCGACGGCGGCGCAGGCCCATCGGGCGGGCCGGCGTGGCGGCATAGAAGGGCCGGGCGGCCTCGGCCCGCCAGTCGACCAGCAGCGGCTCGCCGTCCACCCACAGCCCGCGGCGGCCGACGTACAGCGGTTCCGCGCCGCTGCGGTCGATCCGCCCGAAGCACAGCCCCGGCTCGGCGGACTCCAGGTCGGCGAGTCGCCGGGCCAGCGTCGCGGCCACCGCCGGCCGCTCGGCCGGCGGCACGGCGTCCAAGGCTGCCTGCTGTTCGCGGACCGCGGCGATCTCGACGTCCAGCCGCGCGTACATGGCGGACATGCGAACCCGTTCGGCGGCGATCTGGTCGTTCCGTTGTTCCGACTCCACGCCCACCCATTGTCAGGAGAATCCCCGCAAAGGTAAGTCTTGACTTACCTCGGCGGCTCAGCCGATCGCGTGCTTCCGGCGTTGACCAACGTCACCGTCACCTGAGCGATCCCGTCCTCGGCCAGCAACTCCGACCGCAAGCGGTCCACTCGCTCGACGAGCTCACCGCCGGAAGCGGCCAGGGCCGATGAGGACGGCCGGATCCAGAGGTTCACCAGCAGCCGCGACGGCCCGAGATAGACCGCGTGCATGTCGACGAGCTCCCCCACCCAGTCGACCGCCGAAACCCGGGCCCGGATCGGGTCGGCCACATCGGACGGTGCGGCCTCTTCGAGCATCAGCGCTTTCGACCGTACGGCGAGCAGGAACGCGACCGCGATCAGCAGCACCCCGATGGCCATGCTGCCCAGCGCGTCCCACCCCGCCCAGCCCGTCCAGGCGTGCAGGACCAGCGCGACCAACGCCAGCGCCAGCCCGACCAGCGCCGCCGAATCCTCCAGGAACACCGTGGGCGCGCTCGGGTCGGACGCCCGCATCAACTGCTCGCCCAGTGACCGCCGCCGGTCGCGGGCGTTGTTGCGCAGCTGCTGGTGGGCGGTGTGCCACGAGTACCCCTCGAAGCACGCCGACACGAGCAGCACCCCGATGCCCACCCAGAGGGATTCGAGCGGCTCGGGCATCAGCAGGCTGCGGATGCCCTCGCCGACCGACAGCGTCCCGCCGACCAGGAAGATGCCGAGCGCGGCCAGGAAGGCCCAGAAATACCGTTCCTGCCCGCGCCCGAACGGGTGGGCCGCGTCCGGCGAGCCCGACGACTTGCGGAGCCCGACGAAGAGCAGCACCTCGTTGCCGGTGTCGGCCACCGAGTGCGCCGTCTCCGCCCACAGCGCCGCCGAGCCGGTGAACACGGCGGCCACCGTCTTGGCGATCGCGATTCCCAGGTTCGCCGCTACCGCGACGAGGACCGTGCGGGCACTCTCCTCAGCCATTCACGAAGCCGGCATCTGGAGCGCCGTGACGGTCCCGGCCGCGGCGCCGTCCCGGTCGACGACGGTCAGGCCCACGGTCACGCTCGCGCCGGGAGGCGTCGATGGCTGCATGCGACGGTCGTTCCCGGTTCGCTGCCGGCGAAACAGTTCCCGCGCGGCAATTTCCGCAATGCGGCCGGTAAGTCGGAATATGGAGGGGAACCGGCCCGACCCGGCCGGCCGGACGCTATGCCAGGTCGTCGTAGAGCCGGACCGCGGCCAGCAGACCGTCCGGCCCGCGCTCGTAGACCCCCAGGCCGGCCTGGGGTGAGACCTCCCGCCCGCTGAACCGCAGGCAGTTGAACTCGACCACGCACCGGTCACCGTCGTCGGTCACGACGCATGGTTGCAGCTCGACGGTGCTCACGCTTTTCAGGTACGCCCGGAGCTCCGCCCCGCCGCGATAGGTCTGCCCGGTGGTCTCGCGCAGATAGGCGTCCGGCCCGAAGGTGGCGAGCACCGCGTCGGTGTCCCCCGCGTCCAGCGCCTCGAAATGACGGCCGACCACATCGCCGGGCGTCGTCGTGCCGGCGGGGAGGATGGCCGGCCGCGGGAACCGCTGCCCCTCGGTCGGCCGCCGGCTGAAGTAACTGCGGAACACGACCGAGTCGTCATGGGAATCGGCCACGATGGCGACCGGCCAGGGCCGTTCCGTTCCCTCGAAGGTCACGTGGCCGAGCAGTTCCATGACCGCCCGGCCGGGGACCACGGTCTGCTCCTGCGGGTCGATGCGCGCCTGGAACTGGGCGAGCAGGCCGCGGCTGCGGCGGACGAAGTCCTTCAGGTCGCGATGACCGTGGACCTCACCGGCCCGCGGGTCGAAGACGACCACCCGCTCCGGCCAGGCGTCCTCGATGGCGTGCGGGTCGCCGCCGGTCAGCGCCGCGACGTACTGCCCGACCGGGTCGGCACGGCCGGCCGCGTGGGTCTGCTTGCGCGCGAGTTCGGCGGCGTTCAGGAAGTCCGGCAGCCACGGCATGACGCAACCCTCTCACACGATCTGCTGACCGCCGTCGATGTCGTAGGTGGCTCCGGTCAGCGCCGTGTTGACCATCAGATGGACCGCCAGGGCAGCCACGTCGGACGGCTGAACCACCCGGCGGATCGGCAGTTCGGTCCGCAGTTCCTCGCGCCGCCGGTCCAGGTCGTCGCCGAGCAGCCGGGCCGACAGCGGGGTGTCGACGAAGCCGGCCGCGATCGCGTTGACCCGGATCGGGGCGAGTTCGAGCGCCAGATTGGCGACGAGCAGGGGTTGGGCGGCGGTCAGCGCGCCGGGCAGCACCAGGCCGAGGGCGGGCCGGCGGCCGCCGGTGCCACCCATGAAGAGCAGGGCTCCGCCGGGGTTGATCCGGCCGATGACGGTCCGGGCCAGGTGTACGGGCAGCCAGAGGTGTTCGTCGACGAGCTTGCGGGCCGCGGCGAAGTCGAGGTCGGCGAGCCGGGCGTAGTAGTTGCCGCCGGCAGTGACCATCACGTGGTCGACCGGCTCGGGGAGGCCGGCGAAGAACTCCTCGAGGCGTTCCGGATCGGCGGCGTCGAAGGCCGCGGTGCCGATGGCGCCGACCTCGTCGGCCGCCTGCTTGAGGTGATCGGCGTCGCGGCCGACCAGGATCACGTCGGCCCCTTCGGCTCGCGCGAGCCGCGCGGTCTCGAGCCCGATGCCGGCGCTGCCACCCAGCACGACGACCGTCTGTCCGGCCAGCGACCGGGATGTCGTGGTGTCCATGGGCACCATGATCGCCTGGTGGGGCCGGCCCTCGCGCCAGTGACAGTCCCTGGTGGTGAAGGCCGGCCCGCTGACTCCTGGCTGACTCCTAGTGGTGCGGTCCGTGCCCGCCGCCGCCCGGGTGGTGGTCGCCCGGGAATCCGTTGTCGTAGGCGTTGCCGGTGTCGGCCGTCAGCTCATACATGCCGCGGAACGGTCCGTAGTCGACGCTGTCGCAGTTGTGGTCGTCCCACCGGTTCTGCATCTCGCCGAGCCGGCCGATCCATTCACAGTCGGATCGGTTCTGGAAATACCCGATCAGGTCACCCTGACCGTGGGGAGGCTGGGGCCCCTGATGTGAAGCGCCCGCCGCCTGAGCCGGACCCGCCCCGATGGCGGCGCTCAGGAGACCGGCTCCAATCAGAATCGGCAGCCGTGCCGTGAAGTGCATCTCGTGTCCTCCCTTGATGAGATGGCCCGGCCAGGCCATCACGCCCGGGGTGCAGGGGCGGAGAAACCGCGTTTTCCCCGGTTTCGGGTGGTGGCGGGTGGGAGAATGCCGCTGAACCGGGTACTTGACCCGACATGACGAACCCCTCATCCGCCGCAGGCCTCCCCTTGGCCGCCGCCGCGGCCGCCCGCCTCACCGAGCAGGAGAACGCACAGAACGAGAACGGCCCTACGGTCGGCGCCTCGGACGCCGACGCCGACGCCGCCCGCGCGGGTGCCGACGCCGATTTCACCGACGCCGCCCACGACTCCGACGGCGTACCGGTCGGCGAGGCCGACCTCGAGGAGGACAAGCGCCAGTCGGGCGCCTGACTCCTCTACGCCCCCGGCGCGCCCCTCCCCGGGCGCGCCGGTTGGCGTCACACGGTGGCGATCGTGTAGGCGACCTCGTCGACCAGCTCGCGCGCGAGGAAGCCGGTGCGTCCGTAGCGCGGGCTCAGGCGCTGGCCGCTCACCGCGTGGGCGAAGGCGGCCCAGCAGGCGGCCTGGGCCGGTTCGGCGCCCCGGCCGAGCAACCCGGCGACCACCCCGGCCCGGGCATCGCCGCTGCCGGAGGTCCCGAGGCCGGCGTCGCCGCTCTCCTCGCGCCAGCCGCGGCCGTCCGGGGCCGCGATGTGCCCATACAGCGAGACCACGGCCCGGTAGCGCTCCGCCAGGTCCCGCGCCGCCACGGCCAGGTCCTCGCCCGGCTCCTCGCCGAGCAGATGCGCCGCCTCGGTGACGTTGGGCGTCAGGACCGCACGGTGCTGCCGCAACAGCTTCGGGTTCCGGCTGAGGGCACCCAGCGCATAGGCGTCCAGCACCACCGCGGTCTCCGGTGACGCGGCGTCGAGCACCGCCCGCATCAGGTCCGCGGTCTGCTCGATGTCGTCGAGGCCGGGACCGAGCGCGATCACATCCGCGTCGGCGGCCAGCGTGAGCACCTCGTCCGGGATGCCGTCGTGCGGAAAGCCGACCACCCGGGCCTCCGGCACGGCGACGCTCAGCGGGACCGCGCTCTCGTCGGCGACCGCCAGCTGCAGCCGGCCGGCCCCGGCCCGCAGAGCCGCCACCCCGGCCAGCAGCACCGCGCCCGGATTGAACCGCGAGCCCCCCACGACCAGGACCGTTCCGCGCGACTCCTTGTCGCCCGACGGGTCCGGCAGCGGCCACCCGCGCAGCAGGCCCGGCGTGATCACTTCTTCCTCAGGCATGGACGTCCTCCTGCCGGGTCACCGGCGCGCCCTCGGCCGGCAGATGCGACACGTCGTTGAAGGTCTCCGGGACCAGCATCCCGTCCCGCCGCCGCCAGCTGCTGATCGAGCAGTTCGCGACGGTCGTGTTCCGGGCGATCTCCATGAGTGCGGGCTCGTCCAGACCCTCGACCAGATAGCGGATCAGGAGCACGGTCGCCTCATGGGCGAACAGCACGATTCGGGACGACCGCAGGTCACTCAGCAGCGACCGCAGCCGCAGCAGCACGTCGGCCCAGGACTCGCCGCCCGGCGGCCGGTAGTAGAACTTCCCGAGCCGGGCCCGTCGCCGCTCCTCGTCCGGCTGCCGGGCGGCGACGCCCTGCGTGGTCAGCAGGTCGAGCACCCCCAGCTCCCGGTCCCGCAACCGCTCGTCGACCCGGATCGGCACCGGCAGGTCCGCCAGCGCCGCCCCGGCGGTCTGCCGGGCCCGCAGGTAGGGCGAGACCACCGCGGCCTCCGGCCGCAGGTCGGCGAGCATCTCGGCGAAGACGCTCCGCAACGCCCCGGCCTGCTCCCGCCCGGTCACCGAGAGCGGCACGTCGGCGTCCCGCTCGGGGATGTCGATCACCTCGGCGCCGTCCCCCTCGGCCGCCGCCGCGGCGATGTTCCCCGTACTTTGCCCGTGCCTCACCACGGCCAGCCACTTGAACTGTTCCACGATGGGACCCTGCCCAGGCTCCCACGATGTAAACCGACCTAGGAGGAAACCGCCGCTCGCAGCGCCTGGACGCCGTAGTGGGCACGCGACTTGACCGTCCCGGCCGGGATGCCCAGGCGCGTCGCCACCTCCTCGATGGTGTCGCCCCGGAAATAGATCTGGCGGATCACGTCGCGCTGCATCTCGCTCAGCAACGCGAACGCCCGGACCATCTCCCCGGCCGCGATCGCCGAGTCCGGGCTGTCGGGCGCCGCGATCGTGTCGTTCAGGTCGGACAGCGCGACCTCGGCCGGCCGGACCCGGCGCATCCGGTCGGCGTCGATGGCCACGTTGCGGGCCACCGTGAACAGCCACCCGCGTACGCCGTTGTCGTCCCCCGGCAACGCCTCACGGTGTCGCCAGGCCCGTAGCATCGTCTCTTGCAGCAGGTCCTCGGCCGTGTGCCGCTCGCCCGCGAAGCGGATCAGGTAACGGAGCAGCGCCAGCGAGTGCTGGGCGTGAATCTGCTCGATACGGGCCCGGTGGTGTGTGTCGTCCATCGAAAGCTCCTGACGGAAACTGCCAACTGGCTTCCGCAGGTTAGGAAAGACGACTATCCAAATACTTACCGTCGACTGACCGTGATCCGTTCGCCCTCGAATACGTCCAGCTCACGGCCTATGGGCCGCAGTAAGTCGCGCTGGTGATCGGCCGCGCCCAGGTCGCGCAGAACGGTCAGTCCGGCCGCTTGGAGAAGGGCGGCGACCTCCGACGGGTAGAAGGCGGTCTGCCACCGGAGACGGCGCCGCCACCGAGCGTATCGAGGATCATCGGCGATGACCCGCGACAGGTAGGTGAGAACGAGCCGGCTTCCGGCCGGCAGGCTTCCCGCGTACGCGAAAAGCTCGCCCACCGCCCGGCCCGGCAGGTAGAGACTGACCGCCTCGCAGATCACGAGCGTGGGAACGGAACCGTCGGCCGGTCCGTCCCCGACCCGCCGCGTCGTGAGGTCGATCGGCGCGAAGCCGACGTGCGAGGGCAGCCCACCGAGCGCCTTGCGCAGCGCCGCCTTCTTGCCCTCCTGCACCTCGGGGAGGTCGAACTCCCACACCTTCGTCTGCTGCAACGAGGCCAGCCGGTAGGGCCGCGTGTCCATGCCCGCGCCGACGATGACGACCTGCCGGATGCCGTCGGCGACCGCCCGCCGGCACTCGTCGTCGATCACCCGGGTGCGGCAGACGACGCAGCCGTAGAAGCCGGGCCCGGACCGGCTCATCAGGAACATGAAGGCGTTGCGCAGCAGCCGGTGGCGCGCGACCGCCCCGATCCAGCCCCCGGTCATCTTCTCCGCGAGGGGATCGTCGAACAGCCGCCGCGGATCGTGCTGTTCCAGCGCGCGCATCAGGCCGACGCCGAGCGCGGTCCGCCCCACTCCCCTGATCGCCATGAGCCCGTCCCTCGGTGCAGTTGCCGGCGGGAGCTGATGCCGAGCTTGGTGAACACCTTGCTCAGGTGCCACTCGACAGTACGCGGACTGAGGAACAAGCGCGACGCCGTCTCCACATTCGACAGACCGTCGCGGGCCTCGGCTTCGGTCAGCGCACCGCCGTAGATCGCCACGATCCGGGCCGCCGCCTTCAGCAACGAGGACGGGCCACGCTGCGGCAACGGCAGACAGTCGAGCCGGTCGAGCAGCGGCGCGCACAGCTGGTCCACCCCCGTGACCGGCTCCCGGTGAAACTGGCGGCGACCGCGGGCCGACGCCGAAGGGAAGAACCGGGAAACGGCCGGCAACGTCGTCGACCCGGCGTCGAGGGGGTTGATCGGCCCCGGAAGGATGGCCGCGTGGCCACGGTCGAGCAGCGCGGCGAGTTCCTCAGCTCGTGGGTGGATCGCCTGCCGCCGCGCCTGCGCCGCCTGCTCCCTCGCGAGCTGGCCGGCTTCGCCGTCATCGGCGCGTTCACGTTCTCGCTCGACCTCACCCTGCTGGCCGTCCTCCGCGACCGCACCGCCCTCCCGCTCCCGGCCGCCGTCTCGATCGCCTATCTGGTCGCCTTCGGTGTGAACTTCGTCCTCAACCGCACCCTCAACTTCCATTCCCACGGCCCGCTCGGGAGCCAGGTCCTCCGGTACGCCGTGGTCCTTCTCGGCGACTACCTGCTGACCGTGGGTGTCTCGACGGGTCTGACCGATCTCGGGTTGAACTTCGCGCCGGCCCGCGTGATCGCCTCCTTCTTCGTCGCCGCCTTCACCTACTCGGCCTCCCGCTGGTGGGTCTTCAAGAGCTGACCACGGCGGGCCTTCACGAGCTGACCACGGCGGGCCTTCACGAGCTGACCACCGGCAACTGCTCCTCACCGACGTTCACGGGTTTCGGGACGCCGATTTTCTCTCCCCCGAACACGTTGCCCGGTCGCGGGCACCCGCCCCTGGCTGAGCTCGACCAGGGCAGCTCGGGCCTCACGCTCGGCCCGGAGCACCCGGTCCACGGTCTCCTCGGCCAAGCCCGGTTCGCCGGCGGCCACCTCGTACGCCTCGCGCATGGTGGCGACGAGGAGCGCGAGGCGTCTCGGCTCGCCGGGCGCAGCGGTGGCATCCTCCACGTCGGTGATCGCGGCGGTCGCGGAGGTGATCACAGCGGTCGCATCCTCCACGTGGGTGATCGCGGCGGTGAGATGGCGGGTCGCGGCCCGGTTGGTCACCAGGGCCGCGGCGGCCAGGCCGAGCACGCAGCCGAGCACGGTCTGCACCAGCCGGTCGCCGATCAGGTCCAGCGGCGGAGACTTGCGGCCCAGCTCGCCGACCAGCAGGGCGAGCGGCGTGACGGCCAGCATCGCCAGGCCGTAGTTCCGGATCACCAGCAGCTCGGCGATCACCTGGGCCACCACGATTTCGGCGACCAGCACCCAGGGACCGCCGGGTATCGCGACCGCCCCGCCCGCGATCAGCAGACCGGCGACGGTGCCGGCCGCCCGTTGGAGCGCCCGCTGGCGGGAGAGCCGCAGCGAGGTCGCCTGCAGCACCGCCACCGCGGAGACCGCCGCCCAGTACGGATGGCCGAGGCCGGTGAAGTGGGTGAGCAGGCCGGCGGCGGCCCCGGCCACCAACGCACCCAGCGCGACGCGGGCCGCGGCCGGCCAGAGCGGGCCGTGCCGGGACCGGGGCCGGTCGCGGAACAGGCCCAGGGCGAGGTGCCGTTCGCTGATCGTCGCCCGCTCGATCGGCGTGGGCGCCAGCCGGGGCGCGGCGCCGCGGCGCGCCAGCCGGCCGGCCAGCTCCCGCAGCTCGGCGGCCGCCTCCGCGCTGTGGCCGTGCACCCCGCTGAGCTCGGTCTCGGCGTGGGCGACCAGCACCTCCAGCGGAACTTGGCCCGGATCGGGCTCCGGCGGCCGCCGGGTATCGACCGCACGCCAGGCGCGCTCGACGGCCAGGGCGGCCTGCTGCCGGGCCCGCAGGGCGGCCGGCCCGTCCGGGGCCTCGTGCAGGGCCGCCGCCGCGCGCAGCGCCCGGGCCACCGCCAACCGGCGTGGCGCGTCGGGGGTGACCAGGGCGCCCGACATCACGATCAGCCACGCCACGAGCGCCGAGCCGGCGGCCAGGCCGGCGTGCAGCGGCAGATCACGCAGGGACGTCGGCAGCGCACTGCACACCGCGGTCGCGAAGGCGAACATCAGCCCGGCCGGCGGTCCGACGTGGTAGCGGTTGCACAGGAGGCTCCCTGCTCCGCCGACCACGGCGACCGCGAACACGCCGGCCACCGGCGACGCGAGCGCCGCAAGCCCGCCGATGAGGACCGACGCCACGAGCGCAAGCCCGCTCGCCCCGACCAGCACCGCCCGGCGGCCGTAGGGCTCGTCGCGGCCGTACAACGCGGCGAAGGCACCGAACGTCGCGAACGGGGCCGAGGAGGTGTGGCCCGACAGGACCAGAACTGCCAGGGGCACCAAGATGGCCAGCCCGGCCCGCAGAGCGAAAGCCCAGGCCGCATCGGCCGGGCGCACCCGGATCGCCGCCGTCAGGTCGTGCCGCACGAGGCGCCGCATACCCGCGCACCGCCGGTTGACACCGCTGTCAGGGCCGTGTCAGCGCTATGTGCGCGGCATATCAGCGGCACCCGGCAGTGTGCTTCCCGAGGGCCGATGCCGGCATGGACACCGGCCCGCGACGGAGGGGACGGAAAGCGACATGAGTGATCTCGTGGTGCGGGCGGAGGGGCTCCGCAAACGATTCGGCAAGACCCAGGCGCTGGACGGGGTGGACCTGGCCATGCGCCGCGGCACGGTGCTCGGCGTGCTGGGGCCGAACGGCGCCGGCAAGACGACCGCCGTACGCGTGCTGGCCACGCTGCTCAAGCCCGACTCGGGTACGGCCGAGGTGGCCGGCATCGACGTGCTCAAGCAGCCCCAGCGGGTGCGGCGGCGGATCGGGCTGACCGGTCAGTATGCCAGCGTCGACGAGGACCTGACCGGCACGCAGAACCTGGTGCTGATCGGTCAGCTGCTCGACCTGACGACCCGGGACGCCAGGAAGCGCGCGGCCGAGCTGCTGGAGTGGTTCGACCTGGCGGAGGCGGCGTCACGGCCGGCCAAGACCTATTCGGGTGGCATGCGCCGTCGCCTCGACCTGGCCGCGAGCCTGGTCGGGCACCCCGAGGTGATCTTCCTCGACGAGCCGACGACCGGGCTCGACCCGGCCAAGCGCGAGGACATGTGGGGTGTCGTCCGCACCCAGATCGCCCAGGGTTCGAGCGTGCTGCTGACCACGCAGTACCTGGACGAGGCGGACGCCCTCGCCGACGAGATCGCCGTGATCGACCATGGCAAGGTGATCGCGTTCGACACGCCGGACGGCCTCAAGCGCCGCGTCGGCGGCCTCACTCTGCGGGTCCGGCCGAGCGACCCGGCCAAGGTGCAGGACGCGCTGCGCGTGCTCGACGCGGTCGCCGCCCCGGGCACGAACGCCTCGCTGGACACGGCCGCCGGGGCCCGGGCCGGCGCGGTCGCGGTCCCGGTGGCCGACGACACGGCGATCGACCAGGCTCTTCCGGCGCTGCGCCGGGCCGGGGTCGAGTTCACCGAGCTCGGTCTGCACCTGCCCAGCCTCGACGAGGTGTTCCACGCGCTGACCGAAGAGGGCCACGAGCCCGCCGCCAAGAAGGAGAGTGAGTTCGTATGACCACCCTTGACGTCCCCGTCCGCAACATCGTCGGCGACATCGACAAGCCCCGCGGAGGCGCGCTCGCCGCGCTGCTCAGGCATAGCGTCGCGCTCGCGCGCCGCAGCTTGATCAAGACGATACGGACGCCCGAGGCGCTGATCGACGTCACGCTGCAGCCGGTGATCTTCCTGCTGCTGTTCACGTACCTCTTCGGTGGCGCCATCGCCGGCGGTGACCGGCATGCCTACCTGCAGTTTCTTCTGCCCGGCATGCTCGCCCAGTCGCTGGCGATGGGCGGCATCGCCCTCGGCCAGAACCTGAACGCCGACATCGAGAAGGGGGTCTTCGACCGATTCCGGTCGCTCCCGGTGGCCCGGTCGGCGCCACTGGTCGGCGCGGTCGCGGCGGACGTCGTCCGGTACCTGACGGTGTGCGTGGTGATGCTGGGCTTCGGCACGATCATCGGCTTCAGGGTCGAGACCGGCTTCCTGCCGGCCGTCGCCGCGGTCGCCCTGGCGGTCGGCTTCGGGCTCTGCTTCTGCTGGATCTCGGTCTGGGTCGGCATGATGGTGCGTACCCCCGGTGCCGTGCAGGGCACGATGTTCCTGCTCGTCTTTCCGCTGTCGTTCGGCAGCAACGTGTTCGTGCAGACCAAGACTCTGCCGGGCTGGTTGCAGGCGTTCGTGCACGTCAATCCGATCACGCCGCTGGTCGGCACGATCCGCGGACTGCTGGTCGGCGGCCCGGTGGTCCACCCGCTGTGGCAGACGCTGGCCTTCATGGCCGGGCTGCTGGTGGTGTTCGTCCCGCTCGCGCTGCGGGCTTACGCGCGGCGCGCTTGAGCGGAAGAACCGGGGGCGCTGTCCGACGCGGGCAGCGCCTCTCGGCGCAGCCGCGCCGGATCGGCCTGGAGCAGTGCGGTCTTTCCGTCCAGCTCCCAGCCGATTTCGTACGCGGACGCGAAGCCGTCCTCGCCGAGCGCCTTGCGGGCCCGCCGCGCGAGCTCCCCGACCTGCAGATCGGTCCAGTCGTGGGTGCCGCGCAACCGGGACGCCGCGCCCAGCAGGTAAGCCGCGTCGCGCGGCCGGCCGAGCAGGTCGGCCAGCCCGGCCGCGGTCACCGCGACCATCGACAGGATCGGCATGTCGCGGCTCTGCACGGCGGCCGCGTACGCCCGGGCCAGCGGCTCCTCGGCGCCCGCCGGATCGCCGCGGAGCAGGTACAGCCAGGCCCGCACCGAGCCGACCAGGGCCTTGCCGTGGTCGCCGCCGAACGGGAAGTTGCCGTTCATCCCGTCCTCGGCCGCGGTCAGCAGTTCCTCGGCCCGCTCCAGCTCGCCGAGCCGCACCCACAGGCCGGCCTCGAGCGCGTTGATGAGGATGATCATCTCGGCCGAGCCGGAGCGGAACGCCCGCTCCCGCGCCGTGCCGATCATCTCGGTGGCCTCGGCGAAGTCGCCCCGCCGCAGATAGAGGTCGATCCACCGCAGGTCGATGAAGACCTCGTCGTTGAGGCTCAGCGACCCGAACTGGCGGGCCTCCGACCGGGCCCGGCTCAGGTCGGCGAGCGCGCCGTCGAGGTCGCCGTCGTACTGCCGGAGCAGCGCCCGCATCGGCAGCGCGGTGGCCAGGCCCCAGTGGTCACCGACCTCGCCGAAGCACGCCAGCGCGGCCGTCACGTCCTCGCGTACCTGGCCCAGGTCGCCCTCGTTCTCGGCGACCTGGGCCCGGAACATGTGGGCCAGTCCGGCCATCCAGACGTCCGAGCCGTCGAGGATGCGCGCGATGACCGCCCGCGCGCCGTCGAGGTCCTGCAGGAAGAAGAGCGTGATCGCGGTCAGCGCGCCGGCCAGACCGGGCAGCTCGTGTTCGTGGGCGAGCATCCGGTCGATGACTTCCCGCAGTTCGCTCTCGCGGGCCTGGACCTCGGCCTCGATGACGACCGGCTGCGAGCCGATCCGGTTGAGCAGCAGCACGATCTGGGCGCAGTCGCGTTTCACGCTCGGCCGGCCGCCGGTCAGCGCGAGCGCCTCGTCCAGCCAGTAGGTCGCGTCCTGGTGCCGGCCGAAGATCTGCCAGTACCAGGACAGGTCGAGGGCCAGGTCGACCGCGCGGTCGCCCGCGCCGGTGTCACACAGGTAGCGCAGGGCGGACAGGGCGTTGTCGTACTCGGCCCGGATCACGTTCATCGCGCTGAGCTGCTGGGGGCCGCGCAGCTGCGGGTCGTGCTCGGCGATCAACCGGGCCAGATAGCGCGCGGCCCGACCGCGTACGGTCTCCAGCTCGCCTCGCTCGGCGAGGCGCTCGATGCCGTACTCCCGCAGCGTTTCCAGCATCCGGTAACGGCCGGCGTCCGGTGCGAGCTGCAGCAACGACCGGTCGACGAGCCCGGCGAGCAGCTCCGGGATCTCCCTCTCCGGCACCGAGGTGCCGGCACAGACCGCGGTGGCCGAGGCCGCCGAGACGCCGCCGGGCAGGACGGAGACGCGCTCCGCGAGCGTACGTTCGTGCTCGCCGAGCAGATCCCAGCTCCACGCGATGACGGCCCGCAGGGTGCGGTGACGGGGATAGGCGGTCCGGCTGCCGCTGGTGAGCAGCCGGAAACGGTCGCTCAGCCCGGCCGCCAGCTCGCCCAGCGAGAGCGTGCGCAGACGGGCCGCGGCCAGTTCCAGGGCCAGCGGCATGCCGTCGAGGCCGCGCACGATGCGGAGCACCTCGCCGACCGTGTCCGCGTCGACGTCGAACCCCGGGCGTACGGCGGAAGCCCGCTCCGCGAAAAGCCGCACCGCGGCAGTGCGCCGGGCCTCCTCGGCGCTCGCGTCCGCCTCGGGCAGCGTCAGCGGCCCGAGCGGCACCAGCGCCTCACCGTCGACCGCGAGCGGCTCCCGGCTGGTCGCCAGCACCCGCAGCCCGGCGCAGCGGGACAGCAGCGCCGCCGTCAGGTGGGCGACCGCGTCGATCAGGTGCTCGCAGTTGTCGACCAGCAGCACCGCCTCCCAGCCGCTGAGCTGGTCGGCCAGCACCTCCAGCTCGCCGCCCTCGGCCACCAGCCGGCCACCCTCGAAGAGCGAGGCGCCGCGCAGGCCCAGGGCGGCCAGCACGGCCGCGCCGACCTTGGCCGGCTCGGTCACCGACGAGAGGTCGACCAGCCAGGTGCCGTCGCGGTATTCGTGCCGGTGGCGACGGCCCGCCTCGAGCGCGAGCCGGGTCTTGCCGGCGCCGCCCGGGCCGAGCACGGTGATCAGACGCCCGGCGGCGAGCAGCGTGTCGATGCGGGCGAGGTCGTCGTCGCGGCCGATGAAGCTGGTCAGAGCCGCGGGCAGGTTGCCCGGCGGCCGCTCCCCCGTTGCCGCCGGCGGGGGTGCCGGCTCGGAGCGCAGCATGCGCAGGTGACGCTCGCGCAGGGCCGCCCCGGGGTCGGCGCCGAGCTCGTCGGCCAGGGCTTCGCGCACCCGCTCGAAGACCGCGAGCGCCTCGGCCTGGCGGCCCTGGGCGGCGAGCGCGTCCATCAGCAGGGCGGCCACCCGCTCGTCGGCCGGATGCTCGGCGAGCAGCGTGGTCAGGCGGGCCGAGGCCGCGTCGGCCGCGCCCAGCGCCAGTTCGGCCTCGGCCAGGTCGGCGACCGCCTCGGTGGCGGCCCGCACCAGCCGGGTCGCGACCGCCGGGGCCACCGCGGCGATGGCAGCCGGCTCCCCGGCGCCGGCTGCAGTGGCCGCGGCCGCCTCCCAGAGCCCGACCGCTTCGGCGAGCAACGACGACGCGGCCTCGCCCCGGCCGGACCGGAGCCGGTCGCGGCCGTCGGCGGCGAGCCGCTCGAACCGCAGCGCGTCGACCTCGTCGGGTGCCACGTCGAGCCGGTAGCCGCCCTCGACCTGCACGACCGTGCCGGCGTCGCCCAACAGCTTGCGCAGGCGGGAGACCAGCGACTGCAGCGCGTTGGCCGGGTCGGCCGGGCGCTGCTCGGGCCAGAGCGCCTCGGCCAGCAGGCCCGGGTCGACGGCGCGGCCGCCGGCCAGGGCGAGCCGGACGATCAGGCCACGCAGCCGGGCGCCCGGGACCGGCACGGCAGTGTCACCCCGGGTCACCTGGAAGGTGCCGAGCAGCGTCACCCGCAGCCGGGTAGCCGAGTCCCCCATGCCACGATCCTCTCGCGTGGGGGCCACCGGACCAAAACGCGGTCAGCTCGGGCTCAGAAAGCGCCGGGACCAGCACGTCCGGCCGTTCCCGCCCATCCGTACAGGAAAGCGCGGAAATCCTCGGCCGGGACCGGCCGGGAGAAGAGATAGCCCTGGCCGTGGGTGCAGCCCAGTTCGCGCACCAGCCGGTGCTCCTCGGCGGTCTCGATACCCTCGGCGACGACCTTCAGGTGGAGATTGAGGCCCATCGTGACGATCGTGCGCACCAGTTCGCGGCTGCGCGCGTTGCCGGTTATCCGGGACACGAACGAGCGGTCGATCTTCAGCGCGTCGAACGGCAGGTCGTGCAGCGCCTCCAGCGACGAATAGCCGGTGCCGAAGTCGTCGATGTGCACCTCGACGCCCATCGCGGTGAGGTCGGCCAGGGTCTTGGTGGCGTGCTGGATGTCGTGCATGATCACGCTTTCGGTGATCTCGAGGGCCAGGCAGCTCGGGTCGAGCTCCTCGGCGGCCAGCGACTCGACCACGTCCTCGACCAGGTTGCCGTGCCAGAACTGCCGGTTGGAGACGTTGACGCTCATCCGCATCGACTCGCGGCCCGGTTCGTGGCACCACTGGGCGACCTGCCGGCACGCGGTGCGCAGCACCCACGTGCCGATCTTGACGCCGAGGTCGCTCTCCTCGGCGATCGGCAGGAACACCGGCGGCACGAGCAGGCCGCGGACCGGGTGCCGCCAGCGCAGCAGCGCCTCCACCCCCGTCACCGCGCCGCTGTCGAGGGCCACGATCGGCTGGTAGAAGAGCTCCAGCTGGTCGTTGTCGATGGCGTGGCGCAGCTCGGCGCCGGTGCGCAACCGGTCGAGCGCCGACTCGTGCATCGACGGCGCGAACAGGGCGTGCGCCCGCTTGCCGTTGCTCTTGGCGTAGTACATGGCCGCGTCGGCGTCGCGCATGACGGCCTGGGTGTCGTCGTAGCCGTCGGCGCCGAGCGCGATGCCGATGCTGGCGGTCACGGCGACGTCGGTGTCACCCAGACGGCACGGCGCGCAGACCGCCGCCTGCAGACGCTCGGCCAGCACGGCCGGGGCCTCCGGCCCGGCGAAATCCTCGATCAGTACGGCGAACTCGTCGCCGCCGAGCCGGGCCGCGGCCTCGTTCGCCCGCAGCTCGACCGTCACCCGGCGGGCCACCTCCTGCAGCAGCCGGTCGCCGGCCTCGTGCCCGAGACTGTCGTTGACCAGCTTGAACCCGTCGAGATCGAGCAGGAGCACGGCGTACCGGAAATCCGCCCGGCGCCGGGCGCGGGCCATCGCCAGCATCAGCCGATCGCGGAAGTGGCTGCGGTTCGGCAGCCCGGTGAGGTCGTCGTAGAGGGCGGCCCGGCGCAGCACCTCCTCCTGCTCGCGCAGGGTCTGCAGGACCGAGTCGTGTTCGAGGGCCACGCTGAGCAGCGCCGCCCACTGGTTCATGGTCTCGCGGCCCTCGGCCAGGCCGGCCTGGATCGGCCCGACCAGCGCGAGCATCCCCCAGTCGCCGTTGTCGACCTTGAGGTGGGCCACGTAGATCATGTCGTCGGCGGCCGAGTCGGCCAGCGCGACCACCCCGACCGGCGGGAAGCGCTCGATCTCGGTCCGGCCGCCGCCCTGCACCGCCGTCCCGGCCCGCCGGTCGTAGGTCGCGATGACGTCCAGGAACGTGCCCCGGGTGTTCTCTCCGCTCGGCCACAGGCCCAGGCAACCGGCGCGGATGTCGGTGTTGCGCAGCCAGTCGAGCGAGCGCGGGTCGCGTTCCTGGCTGCGCAGCAGCTGCATGCTGACCGAATATTGGGTGCCGAGCGCCGACATCGTCGACCGGCCGTGCGCCACCTGGAACGACGACTGCGCCTGGGCCAGCACCACGAAGATCTGATAGACCACGTCCTCGACCCGCCCGGCCTTGGTGGTGGTCGGCAAACCCCGGCCGTAGTCGCGGAAGAGCCGCATCACGGCCACCGCGGCCTCGTAGTTCTCCAGCCGTCGGGCGACCGGCAGCAGCAGGCGGCGCAGCTCGGTGCCGGTCGGGGTGGGCCGGCCGGCGGCGGCGTCGTCGAGCGTCGAGGCGACGGTCTTGACCGACACCTCGAGTTCGGCCGCCTGGGCTCCGGCGGACCAGGCCGGGGTGTTGCGGTCGACGGCCGTACGGACCTCGGCCAGCAACCGGTCGGCGTCGGCCGGCTCGTCGCCGAGCCGCCCCGAGGCCAGGGCCAGCGGGCCCGGGCAGCCGCACGACTCGCGGATGACCAGGGAGGTCGGCAGCCGGTGCTCCTCGTTCACCACCGCGGCGCCGTTCACCATCCGCACCACCAGCCTCGCGGCCAGCGCGCCGATCTCGTCCAACGGCTGCCGCACGCTGGTCAGGCTCGGGATCATCGAGGCGCCGCCGAGCATGTCGTCGAACCCGATGACGGCCTGATCGGCCGGCAGGTGGCAACCCGCCTCGGCGAGGGTCCGGATCATGCCGAACGCGTTCTGATCGTTGGCGGTCACCACCGCGGTCGACGCCAGCCCGGCGTCGATCATCGAGCGGGCCGCCCGCTCACCGCCGGCCTCCTGCATGTCGCCGGTGTCGTAGTAGAGGCCCTCCGGGTCGAGGCCGTGGGCGAGCATGGTCGCCCGGTACGCCTCGTACCGCTCATGGGCGTCGACCTGGCCGAGGTGCCCCGCGAAGGCGATCCGGGTGTGCCCGTGCTCGATGAGGTGCCGCACCGCGGCGGAGGTTCCCGACCCGTTGTCCGGTCTGATGGTCGGGCAGCTCATCCCCTCCGGGCTGTCGCTGACCACGACGACCGGGCGCCCGCTTGCCTGGGCCAGGCGCATGTAGGCCGGGCTGGCGCCGTTCAGGAACGTGATGAAACCGTCGATGTAGTCCCACGCCACCCGGTGGGGGAACGGCGGCGGGTCCTTGAAGTCGGTGTTGAACGTGCCCGCGTCCAGCGTCTGGATGGCGATCAGCCGGCCGCCGTGTGCCGCCACCCCACCCCGGATGCCGTCCAGCAGGCCGCCGAAGTAGGGGCCGCCGAACGACGTCGAGAGCACACCCACGACCGGACCACGTGCCACGGCCCAAGATTATTACCTTTCGGGTGAATCGGTGGCCGGTCGGGGACTCGGTTGCAACCAGGCTGCGACCGGCCGTTGCCTGACCGGGGCCGGGCCCACGACCGATGCGACGGGGCATGAGAATCCGCCTGGTCGCCGCCGCGCTCGCCGCCGTGCTCAGCCTGCTGGTCGGGGCGGTTCCCGCCCACGCGGGCGGGCCGCCGATGCTGAGCATGACGTTCAATGCCTGCGGGAACGTGTGCCGGCACGGCGAGGTCGACCTCACCGCGTCGAACATCGCCTACCAGGTCCGGGCCCGCAACGTCTCGGTCGCGATGCTCCAGGAGCTCTGCTACTCACAGTTCCTCGGTGTGCGCAGCCGGCTGGCCCGCTACGGCTACCAGGCGATCTTCGCGACGGGCGCCAAGGGCAGCCACTGCGCCGACCAGGACCGGGCCCACGGGCGCGCCTTCGGCATCGCCCTGCTGGCGAAGGGCAGGCTGAGCGGCGAGGTCGCGCACCAGCTGATCGGTACGTCGCCGGTGAACTCGGAACAACGGATGGTGCTGGCAGCGAACGTACGCCTCAGTGGCCGCTCGCTCTTCGCCGTCACCACCCACACCTCGCCGAGCGGCCCCAACCTGTCGGCCCAGATGTCCGCGATCGGTCACTGGCTGACCCCGCTCGCCGAGACCCGCCCGGTGCTCTTCGGCGGCGACCTCAACTCCCAGCCCTCCGACGACGACCTCGACCCGTTCTACGCCGCCTTCCGCGAGGCCAACGGCGACCGCTCGAACCCGCTGACCACGTTCATGCCGACCCCACGCAAGATCGACTACCTGTTCACCA